>NZ_RZRY01000452.1:0-5306 GCF_003998035.1 Mesorhizobium sp. M2A.F.Ca.ET.039.01.1.1
ATGCCTTCCGCACGCTGGCAGGCGGCCCCGAGGACGACACCGAGGAAGCTTCGTCGGCTGTTGCCGCGGCCGCCATCGGCAAGGGCGACTGCCTGATCGCCATCTCCGCAAGCGGCTCCACCCCCTATGCGGTCCAGGCGCTGCAGGACGCACGCAGCCGCGGCGCGGCGACCATCGCCATCGCCAACAACCGGGGCGCCGCGCTGTTCAAGCAGGCCGATGTCGCCATCCTGCTCGAAACGCCACCGGAGCTGATCGCCGGCTCGACGCGCATGGGCGCGGGCACCGCGCAGAAGATCGCGCTCAACATGCTGTCGACGCTTGCCGCCATCCATCTTGGCCATGTCCATGACGGCTACATGGTCAATCTCACCGCCGACAACATCAAGCTGCGCGACCGCGCCGTGCGCATGGTCGCGGCCATCAGCGGCAAGAGCCGCGACGACGCCGCCCGCTTGCTCGAGAAGAGCGGGGGCGTGGTCAAGACCGCCATTCTGCTCGCCGCGGGCGCGGCAAACGCCGATGCGGCCGAGAAGATACTGGAAGGAACCGGCCAAAAGCTTCGGCCGGCGCTTTCCGAGATCGAGGGGAGCAAGGGGCGCTGAGCCTCTGTTCTCATCAAAACCGAACCTGAAAAAGGTCAACAGGGAGACTGAAGATGAAGACCAAACTACTGACGGCCCTTCTGCTCGGCACAAGCATCCTCGGCACGGGCATCCTCGGCACCACCGGGATGGCTCTGGCCGAGGACGTGACGCTCAACATCGAAAGCTGGCGCGGCGACGACCTGACCATCTGGAAGGACAAGCTGATCCCGGCCTTCGAAGCCAAGAACCCCGGCATCAAGGTGGTGTTCGCGCCTTCGGCTCCGACCGAGTATGACGCAGCGCTCGGCGCCAAGCTCGCCGCCGGCTCGGCCGGCGACCTGATCACCTGCCGCCCCTTCGACAAGTCGCTCGAGCTGTTCAAGAAGGGCAACCTCGCCGACATCTCCTCGCTGCCCGGCATGGAGAACTTCTCGCCCGTCGCCAAGGCCGCCTGGCAGACCGATGACGGCAAGTCGAGCTTCTGCGTGCCGATGGCTTCGGTCATCCACGGCTTCATCTACAACAAGGACGCCTTCGACAAGCTCGGCCTCAAGGTGCCGACCACCAACGAAGAGTTCTACGCCGTGCTCGACAAGATCAAGGCCGACGGCACCTACATCCCGATGGCGATGGGCACCAAGGATCTCTGGGAAGCCGCGACCATGGGCTACCAGAATATCGGCCCGAACTACTGGAAGGGCGAGGAAGGCCGCGCGGCCCTGATCAAGGGCGAGCAGAAGCTGACCGATGCCGACTGGGTCGAGCCCTACAAGGAACTGGCCAAGTGGAAGCCCTATCTGGGCGACGGCTTCGAGGCCCAGACCTACCCGGACAGCCAGAACCTGTTCACGCTCGGCCGCGCCGCCATCTACCCGGCCGGCTCGTGGGAGATCGGCCTGTTCAACACACAGGCGCAGTTCAAGATGGGCGCCTTCCCGCCGCCGGTGCAGAAGGCCGGCGATACCTGCTACATCTCCGACCATACCGATATCGGCATGGGCCTGAACGCGGCATCGAAGCATCCGGAAGAGGCCAAGAAGTTCCTGTCCTGGGTCGCTTCGCCTGATTTCGCCACCATCTATGCCAACGCGCTGCCGGGCTTCTTCAGCCTGAACTCGACGCCGGTGAAGATGGAAGACCCGCTGGCGCAGGAATTCGTCTCCTGGCGCGGCAAGTGCAAGTCGACGATCCGCTCGACCTACCAGATCCTGTCGCGCGGCACGCCGAACCTCGAGAACGAGACCTGGGTTGAATCGGCCAACGTGATCAACGGCACCGACACGCCGGAGGCCGCGGCCAAGAAGCTGCAGGACGGCCTCGACAGCTGGTACAAGCCGGCGAAGTAAAGTCGCAGGCAACGGGCCGGCCGGGAACATGCCCGGCCGGCATTCGAACAGCTGTTAGATAGCGATTGTCGGCGCAGCCTCCCGGTCTTACCCTCGATCTCGCGGGGAAAACGGAGCCGATCTGTCGCTGGCCTTGTCTTACCCCCAGAGGGGACAGCCAGGCCGTGCATCGAGGCATCAGCTAGCATCACCGAACTGGAACCCAGAGACGGCGGGGAACCGAACTCATGGACACCGAGACCATGGCTGCAGAAACGCGAGCGAAAAGACCCATACGCTGGCATGTCGGCGTCTTCCTGGCGCCGGCGGTGCTGGTCTACACCGCCTTCATGATCCTGCCGCTGTTCGGCACGCTGCAGCTCTCGCTGTTCCGCAACATCGAGCAGTCCCAGGTGTTTGTCGGCCTCGGCAATTTCCGCACGCTGTTCGGCGATCCGAACTGGTCGGTGAATTTCTGGAATGCGCTCAGGAACAATGTCTGGTTCTTCATCATCCACATGCTGGTGCAGAACCCGATCGGCATCCTGCTGGCAGCGCTGCTTTCCAGCCCCCGGCTGCGCTTCACCGCCTTCTATCGCACGGCGATCTTCGTGCCGACGATCCTGTCCTTCGTCATCGTCGGCTTCGCCTGGAAGCTGATCCTGTCGCCGATCTGGGGCGTGGCACCGCATCTGATGGATTTTGTCGGCTTGAAGAGCTTCTTCACGCCCTGGCTCGGCAAGGAGCAATACGCGCTGACCGCGCTCAGCCTGGTGTCGGTGTGGCAGTTCGTCGGCATCCCGATGATGCTGATCTACGCAGCGCTGCTGTCGATCCCGGACGAGGTGATCGAGGCGGCCGAATGCGACGGCATCACCGGCATGGCGCAGTTCTGGAAGATCAAGCTGCCGCTGATCCTGCCCTCGATCGGCATCATCTCGATCCTGACCTTCGTCGGCAATTTCAACGCCTTCGACCTGATCTACACCGCGCAGGGCGCGCTCGCCGGGCCGAACTATTCGACCGACATTCTCGGCACCTTCCTCTACCGCGCCTTCTTCGGCTTCCAGCTGCAGGTCGGCGATCCGAATATGGGCGCCGCGATCGCCACGATCATGTTCCTAATCATCCTCGCCGGCGTCTGCGTCTACCTGTTCCTCGTGCAGACGCGCCTGCGTCGCTACCAGTTCTGAGGCGCGCCATGAGCCTAGCCACCCGTTCCCTGCCCCGCACCATCGGCGCGCACGCGATCCTTATCACCTACACGGTGATCGCGCTGTTCCCGGTGATCCTGGTGGTGATGAATTCGTTCAAATCGCGCGCGGGCATCTTCGGCGCGCCGCTGACGCCGCCGACACCGAAGACCTTCGACCTGATCGGCTACACCACCGTGTTCGGCCAGGGCGATTTCTTCCACTATTTCCAGAACAGCCTCGTCGTCACTGTCGCCTCGCTGTTCTTCGTGCTTCTGTTCGGCGCGATGGCCGCCTTCGCGCTGTCGGAATACCGCTTCCGCGGCAACACGCTGATGGGGCTTTACCTGGCGCTCGGCATCATGATCCCGATCCGGCTCGGCACCGTCGCCATCCTGCAACTGATGGTGGCGAGCGGGCTGGTGAACACGCTGACGGCGCTGATCCTGGTCTACACCGCGCAGGGCCTGCCGCTGGCGATCTTCATCCTGTCGGAATTCATGAAGCAGGTGTCAAACGACCTGAAGAACGCCGGACGTATCGACGGGCTGTCGGAATATACGATCTTCTTCCGCCTTGTCCTGCCGCTGGTGCGGCCGGCGATGGCAACGGTCGCCGTCTTCACCATGATCCCGATCTGGAACGATCTGTGGTTCCCGCTGATCCTGGCGCCGTCGGAAGAGACCAAGACGGTGACGCTCGGCGCGCAGCTCTTCCTCGGCCAGTTCGTCACCAATTGGAACGCGATCCTGGCGGCGCTGTCGCTGGCGATCCTGCCGGTGCTCATCCTCTATGTCATCTTCTCGCGGCAACTGATCCGCGGCATCACATCGGGAGCCGTCAAGTGAGCCGTAACAGCCAACTCTCCACAGGGCTGCGCTTCACCCCGCCCGGGGTGACACCCTCTCAAAAGAAAGTGGAGCAGTCTGTGAGCGATAAACCCCTTCGTGTCGTCGTCGCCGGCCTTGGCAATATGGGCCGCAGCCATGCGCTGGCCTATCACACCAATCCGGGCTTCGACATCGCCGCGCTGGTCAACCGCTCCGACGTGCCGTTGCCGGAGGGGCTTGGCGGCTACGACATCCGCCGCTCCTTCGAGGAGGTGCTGCGCGACGAGAAGCCGGACGTCGCCGCGATCGCCACCTATTCCGACAGCCATGCCGACTATGCGGTGCGGGCCTTCGAGGCCGGTTGCCACGTCTTCGTCGAGAAGCCGCTGGCGACGACCGTTGCCGACGCGCAACGCGTCGTCGATGCGGCCAAGGCCAACGGCAGGAAACTGGTGATCGGCTATATATTGCGCCACCATCCGTCCTGGATCCGGCTGATCGCCGAGGCGCGCAAGCTCGGCGGTCCATATGTCTTCCGCATGAACCTCAACCAGCAATCCTCCGGCCACACCTGGGAGACGCACAAGCATCTGATGCAGACGACCTCGCCGATCGTCGACTGCGGCGTGCATTATCTCGACGTCATGCTGCAGATCACCGACGCGAGGCCGATCGAGGTGCGCGGCATGGGCGTGCGGCTCAGCGACGAGGTGGCGCCGTCGATGTACAATTACGGCCACCTGCAGGTGCTGTTCGAGGACGGTTCTGTCGGCTGGTATGAAGCCGGCTGGGGGCCGATGATCTCCGAGACAGCCTTCTTCGTGAAGGACGTGATGTCGCCCAGGGGCTGCGTGTCGATCGTCATGAAGGAGGGCGTGAAGTCCGACGACATCGACACCCACACCAAGACCTCGACCATCCGGCTGCATAGTGCGGCGACCGGACCCGACGGCAGCTTGGCCAAGGAAGACCAGCTGCTGTCGATGGAGGGTGAGCCGGGCCACCAGGAGCTCTGCGATCTGGAGCAGGCCTTCCTGCTCAAGGCCATCCGCGAAAATATCGATCTCACCCGCCACATGGACGATGCCGTGAAGTCGCTCGCCGTCTGCCTCGCCGCCGACGAGAGCGTGCGCAGCGGTAACGCCGTCAAACTCTAGAACAGGAACGAAGCCGTGGGCTCGCTGAAGATCGAGAATGTGAAGAAGGCTTTCGGGCCGGTCGAGGTGCTGAAGGGCATCGACCTCGAAGTGACGGACGGCGAGTTCGTCGTCTTCGTCGGCCCGTCCGGCTGCGGGAAGTCGACGCTGCTGCGCGTGATCGCGGGCCTGGAGGACTCGACCTCCGGCCGCGTGCTGATCGACGGCGCCATCT
>NZ_RZRY01000453.1:0-5294 GCF_003998035.1 Mesorhizobium sp. M2A.F.Ca.ET.039.01.1.1
GTCCGGCAAACAGCGGGATCGAGCCGATCACCAGGAGCACGGCGACCGTCAGGCCCCAGAGGGCCATCGTCAGCGGATTGGCCATCACCACGCGGGCCGAGGTCTCGATCGCCGCGACGGCGCCGACGTCGCGGTCGAGCAGCAGCGGGAAGGCGACGACGGTGGTGCCTAGAACGACAGCGGCGAAAACGAAGCCGACGGCATTGCCGACGAGGATCAGCGTCCAGCCCTTGCCGGTCGTCAGCACGTCGCGCACGAAGGCACCGACCGAAGCAGGCGGCTCGGCGCCGAACAGGCTGGTGTAGAGCGACTGGGCGGTGAACAGCCACAACAGGAACAGCGCGAAGAGCAGGATGCCGATGACCGCGATCGACGGCAGCGCCGGCGAATGGCGCACGTCCAGCGCATGGTGCCAGCGGCTGCTCATGCCAAGCTCGCGCCGGCGGCTGATCTCGTAGAGGCCGATGGCCGCGAACGGACCGACCAGGGCGAAACCGGACATCAGTGGATAGACGAGCTGGATGGCGTTCGAGCCCGAGCTCCATTGCGTCAGGATCAGGCCGACGATCGGATAGATCAGGCACAGGAACACGTAATGCGAAGGCTTGGCCCAAAAATCCTCGGCGCCGAGCTTGAGCGCGTCCCAAAGATCCGCGGTCGAGATGTGGCGCACCGTGGGCTGAACATGTGCGCCGTACGCGTCCGTCATGACATGAAAACCGGCCATAACCGTCCTCCGTTTATATCGGGGGCGGTCACCGCCTGGGTGGCCGCCCATGGCTGCCACTTTCAAGAACGCCGGCATGATAACCGATCTTCCGCGAAAAGTCGCCGCTTCATGCGATTTTCATCGGTTGCCCGGCAAAAGCCACGATCGCCGGTATCAGAGACCGGATGAGCATCTCGACCACCGCCCTCCCCGATATGAACCGTCGCATGCTGATCAAGGCCGCTGGCCTTGCGGCACTTGCGGGCATCGCCGCCTGCAGCACGGTCACGGTGCCGACCGGCGAAGGCGCCGGCGTCTCTTCGTCCGCCACGGCGACGCTGGCCGGCATTCGCACCACGGCGGGGCTGCCAGCGCTGGTTCACGACACGCAGCTCGAACAGGCGGCGCTGCAGCAGGCCGGCTACATGGCATCGCGCGAACGCATGAGCCACACCACCGGTTGGGGCAAGGATTTCGCTTCGCGCATGAAGGACAATGGCGTGCGGGGCGCGGCGGCCGAAAACATCGCCGAAGGCCGCTTCGACCTGCAAAAACTGTTCGACATCTGGATGCATTCGGACGGCCACCGCCGCAACATGCTCGATCCGGACTTCAGCCGCTTCGGGCTCGCCTATGTGCGCAACGGCCGCGATCCTGGCTTGCGCTACTGGGCGCTGGTGCTCGGCCGATAGGCGTCGGCCCCCGCCCTATTTCGTCGTCGCCTTGAACTTGCCCATCAGATAGGGGCCGGAGCGGACCGGCTCATATTTCGGCGCCTCTCCCTCGGACAGGCATGCGTCCAGAACCGCAATCTCGGCGTCCCAGTTCGGCTGGTGGAAGAAAGCCATCGATTGCCGGCGATCCTTGCCGCCCTGCTGCGCCGGCGGGTTGACGACACGATGCACGGTGGACACCCAACGATCGTTGGTCCAGCGCGCCATCAGGTCGCCGATGTTGATGACGAAGGCGCCGGGCACTGGCGGCACCTCAGCCCATTCGCCGCCCGGCGTGACGATCTGCAGCCCGCGCGACCCTGGCTGCGGCAGCAGGATGGTCAGGCTGCCATAGTCGGTATGAGCGCTGGCGCGGATCTGGCCGGGCTTCGGCGCGAGATGCTGCTCGGGATAGTTCAGCGCTCTCAGCGCGCTGATCGGCGCATCGAGGAAAGGATCGAAATAGGTTTCCGGCAAATCAAGCGCGGTGGCGAAGACCCGCATGATGCGCAACGCAAGGTCCTCGAGAGCCGCATAATAGGCCTTCCAGGCTTCGATGAAGCCCTCGGGCTCGGCCGGCCAGATCGTCTCGGCATAGCAGAAGGCCAGGGCCTCCGGGTCCTTGATGCCCGGCGGCACGCGGAGCGGCCCACCGTTGAAGCTCTCCTTCAAGTCCGGCGGCGTGTCGACGTTGCGGGATTTTGCCAGCGCCTCCAGCTCGGGGCCGAGATATCCGTAGGGATAACCCTTGTAGGGCGCCTTCGAGCGCTGCTTTTCCTCGGGCGGCAGGTCGAAGAAAGCCTTCGCTTTCGACCAGGCGGCGTCGATCACAGCTTGCGGAACACCGTGGTTCTTGACCGCCAGGAAACCGGTGCTGCGGCAGATGCGGTCAACCTCGCGGCCGAGCGCCTTTTTCTCCGCGGCACTTGCGGTCTCGAAGCGTCCGAGATCGAATACGGAAAATGTCTGCATCGCGTTCACAACCGCTCAATGGGGGGACGATGCAGCCTGTCCGGGCCATTATCTAGGACCAACTGGTGTGGCGGTCCTAGTCCATATGCGCCGCCGGCGCACCGCCCGCCGGCGCCGCCTTGGGCTTGCGCAGCAGGATGACGAACGGGATCGCGGCCAGCGTCATCACCATCAGGATTTTGAAGTCGTTGATGTAGGAGATCATCATCGCCTGCGCATTCACCGCGCGGTCGACCTGCGAAAGAGCCGCGGCGTTGCCGCTCGCGGCCGCCGGCGAGGCAGCCCATAGGTTGGGATTGTAGGGGTTGATGAAGGCCGACAGCTCGGTGTGGTTGATCTGGGTGTTGCGCACCATCAAGGCCGCGACCACCGACACGCCGATCGACGAGCCCAGATTGCGCACCAGGCTGAACAATGAGGTGGCGTCCGTGCGGTAGCGGGCGTCGAGCGTGGCGAAGGCGACCGTCGACAGCGGCACGAACACCATGCCCATGCCGAGACCCTGGATGACACCCGAGGTGAGGATCAGCCAATTGTCCATCTGCGGCGTGAAGCTTGCCATGGTGTAGAGCGACTGCGCGGTCAGCAGGAAACCGATGGCGACGAGGATCCTCGCATCGAACCTGTGCATGATGCGGCCGACGACCAGCATCGAGATCATCGTGCCGATACCGCGCGGACCCAGCACGACGCCGATGGTCACGGTCGGATAGCCGAAGATGTTGGCCAGCATCGGCGGCAACAGCGACATCGAGGCCAGGATCAGCACGCCCATGACGAAGATGAAGCCCAGCCCGGTCACGAAATTGCGGTCGAGGAAGATCTTTGGGTCGATGAAGGGATGCTCTGCCGTCACCGTATGGATGATGAACACCCAGAAGCCTGTGAGCGACAGAGCAAGCTCGATCCAGATCTCGGCCGAGTTGAACCAGTCGACCTCGCCGCCGCGATCGAGCAGGAGCTGCAGCGCGCCGACGCCGAGCGAGAGCATGGCGAAGCCGAAGAAATCGAAGCCGCGCACGCGCTTGGCGATGACGGGCAGATAGGCGGCCATGCCGAGGAAGGCCAAAATGCCGACGGGCAGGTTGATGAAGAACACCCAGCGCCAGTTGAAGTTTTCCGTCAGCCAGCCGCCGAGCGTCGGCCCCAGGATCGGCCCAAGCATGATGCCGGCGCCCCAGATCGCCATCGCCTGGCCGTGGCGCTCCTTCGGGTTGATGTCGAGCAGGAAGGTCTGTGACAGCGGCACGATGGCGGCGCCGAACACGCCCTGCAGCAGGCGGAAGAGCACGATCGTCTCGAGGCTCCAGGCAAGGCCGCAGAGCATGGAGAAGATGGTGAAGCCGACGACGGAGGCGAGGAACAGCTCCTTGCGGCCGAGCCGGTCGGCGAGCCAGCCGGTAACCGGCGTCATGATCGCCGCCGCCACGATATAGGAGGTCAGCACCCAGTTGATGTTGTCTGGCGACGCGCCGAGGTCGCCGGTCATGGTCGGCAGCGCGACATTGGCGATCGTGGTGTCGAGCGCCTGCATGATCGTCGCCAGCATCAGCGCGACGGTGATCAGCCCGCGATGCGGCACTTCCTTGAAGGGTTCGGGCGTGCTCATGATGCTGAACTTCCAGCGGGTAACAAAAACGTGTACACTGGGTTTCCGGGCGGCAATGCCTTCCGCAGAGAGACCTTCATCGCGGTGGGACGCGACCATCGATGTGGGGGTTACATCGACTGAAAGTCTCTGTTGGAGCGGATGCCTGCCGCCCGGAAACCTGAGGCCCGACGGGTCCGTGACGAAGGTTTCGGTTTTGATCGCGCCGCCAAGCGGCTGATCTTAAACGCTTATCCTTCTCACTCCTCCCATCAGACCAATCCCCTGCTCCGCCCCCGATTTACGGGGGCGTATTGTCACTGCGCGTGCTCTCCTGCCGTGGCATGGCCGAAGATCGACGGCAGGCCGCGCGCCACGCCGGTGTCGACGGTGACGGTCGCGCTCATACCGGTGCGCAGCGCCATCTTGGCATCAGGATCAGTCAGTTCCAGGCGCACGGGAATGCGCTGCGTGACCTTGACCCAGTTGCCGGTGGCGTTTTGCGCGGGCAGCAGCGAGAACTCCGCGCCCGTGCCGGCGCCGATCGCCGTGACGGTCGCCTCGAAGGTGCGGCCCGGATAGGTGTCGACGACGATCTCGGCCTTCTGGCCCGGCTTCATGTTGGTGAGCTGGGTCTCCTTGAAATTGGCGTCGATCCAGGTGTCGCCGGTCTCGACCAGCGCGAAGAGCGGCGTGCCGACGGAAACATACTGGCCAACCTTGAAGGAAGCCGCCTGGTAGATGACGCCGTCGGCCGGCGCCTTCACCGTCGTCTGCGCCAGGTCATAGGCCGCCTTGTCGCGCGCGGCCAAAGCGGCCATCACGGTCGGATGCTGGTCGGTCTCGATCTCGGGGTTGCCGCCGAGCGCCGCCTTGGCGCTGACGATGCCCTGCTGCGCGACGGCCAGCTGCTGCTTGGCCTTGTCAAGATCGTTGCGGGCCTGATCGAGCGAGGACTTGGCGTTGATGCCCTTCTGCGCGAGATCGGCGGCGCGGTCATATTGCGACTGCGCATAGTCGACCTCGCTCGAAGCGGACTTCTCCTGCGCCATCGCCTGGCTGTAGGCGGCGCGCAGCTGCTCGACATTGAGGCGCGCCGCGGCGACCGCCGCATCGGCCTGGGCGAGCGCGATCCTGTAAGGCTCGGGATCGATGACGAAGAGAAGGTCGCCCTGCTTGACCAGCTGGTTGTCGGCGATGCCGACCTGAACGATACGGCCGGCCGTGTCGGAGGCGACAGAAATCCTGGCCTGCTGCAGATTGGCGTTCTCGGTTTCCTGATAGCGGCCGCCCGTCACCCAGACATAGGAGC
>NZ_RZRY01000454.1:0-5281 GCF_003998035.1 Mesorhizobium sp. M2A.F.Ca.ET.039.01.1.1
TCGCTGAAGCGCTTCGGCGTCAATGATTATCTGCGGCACTCGACGGTGCTGTCGGCACGCCATGCCGACGCCGACGACCTCGCAGCGCTCGATCTGCAGCCGGGCGCCATCGTGCTGGTCACCGTCGCCGTCAACGTCACGCTCGACGGTGAGCCGATCCAGTTCGCGGAGTCGAGGTTCCCGGCGGAGCGGGTGGAGTTGAGGTTGTCGGCCGGCGATTAGCCCACCGTAGTCATTCCGGGGGGACAACCCAGAAGTCGTCATCCACGGGCGGAGCGACGCGAAGCGGAGCGCAGACCCGAGGATCCATTCCGTTACCTCGACCGTGGAATGCGACAGAGCAGAATTCTGGATCGTCGCAGAGCTTCGAAGTCACGGAATGGATCCTCGGGTCTGCGCGCGTCGCTTCGCTCCTTGCTCCGCCCGCGGATGACGAAGGGGTAGGCGCTTCGGCCAATCACCAAGGCTGCGATTGCCAGATATCCAGGGCCGGAAATCTCTATGCCGGCGTCTCTCACCCCACCTCGATAACCGCCTTGATCAGCCCCGATTTCTCATGCGTCCATCGCGCCAGATCGCGCGGCGTTGCGGCGAGCGTGGTGCGATGGGTGACGAGCTTGCCCAACGGCACGGCGCCGTTGCGGATCGATGCGGCGACATGCTCGAAGTCGGCCTTCAGCGCGTTGCGGCTGCCGACCAGCGTCATCTCGCGCTTGTGGAATTCGGGGTCGGAGAAGGTGATGTCGTCCTTGACGACGCTGACCAGCACCAGCGTGCCGCCATGCGCGACATGGGCGAAGGCCGACTGCACCGATGCTGTGTTGCCGGTCGCGTCGAAGACGAGGTCGAACCCTTCGCCGCCGGTCGCCTGCCGCACTAGGTCGGCAGCCGATGCCTTCGAGGTGTCGAGCGGGGCAAAGCCGAGTTCCTTTTCGGCGAAGCCGAGGCGCTCGCTACTCATGTCCAACAGGCTGATATCCAGGCCGGCGATGCGGGCGAATATCGCCGTGCCGAGCCCGATAGGGCCGGCGCCGATGACCAGTGTACGCTGGCCGGGCTGCCCGAGCGATCGGCGCACCGCGTGCGCGCCGATCGCCAGGAATTCCACCGCCGCGGCATCGGCCAGCGACAGGCCGTTCGTCGGATAAAGGTTCTGCGCCGGCACCAGGATCTCGTCGCACATCGCGCCGTCCCGATGGACGCCCAGCACCTCGATCTTCACGCAGCAATTCGGCTTGCCATGCCGGCAGGCGATGCATTTGCCGCATGAAAGATAGGGGTTGATGATGACCGGTTCGCCGACGGCAAGATCGATGCCTTCTCCCTTTTCGACGATGGTGCCGGAAACCTCATGGCCCATGATGCGCGGATAAGCGAGGAAGGGATGCTTGCCTTCGAAGATGTGATAGTCGGTGCCGCAGATGCCGACATGGCTGACGGCGACGCGCGCCCAGCCGGGTGGTGGCGCGCCTGGCGCTGCGCGGTCTTCGAGGACAAGGTCGCCGGGCGAGCGGCAAACGACGGCTTTCATTGAACAGATCCAAAAAGGGCGCCGGCCTCGGTCCGGCCGGGCCGGCGCGTTAGTTTCTGGGAGGAGTCACTTGCCGCGACGGCGCAAGCCGTCGAAGTAGACGATGACGATGATCAGTGCTCCGGTGATGACGCGTTGCCAGAAGGTGTTGACGTTGAGCAGGTTGGCGCCGTTGTTGATCGTCGAAAGGATGAAAGAGCCGATCAGCGGCCCGTGCACGGAGCCGATCGCGCCGAAGAGCGAGGTGCCGCCGATCACCGACGAAGCAATGGCCTGCAGTTCGTAGGTGTCGCCCTGCGTCGGATTGCCGATGCCGATGCGCGAGGCGAGCAGCACGCCGACGAAGGCGGCGAGCAGACCGGAGAGGATATAGGCCATGAAGATGGTGCGCGGCACGTTGACGCCAGACAGGCGCGCGGCTTCGGCGTTGGAGCCGACCGAGAACAGATAGCGGCCCCAGCGCGTGTGGTGCAGGAAGATGTAGGACGGGATGGCGACCAGGATCACCATCCAGAACAGATAGGGGATGCCGAACAGCGAGCCGCGGGAGAAGGCCTGGAACGGATCGCTGTTGATCGAGATCGAGTTGCCGTTGGTCATCAGGAGGCCGATGCCGCGCAGCGAGGTCATGGTGGCCAGGGTGATGATGAAGGGCGGCAGGCCCATCTTGACGATGCCGAAGCCGTGGAAGAGGCCGATGGCGACGCCGACCAGCAAGGTGATCAGCACCGCCGCCCAGATCGGCCAGCCGGCATTGATCAGAAGCGCCACCACAACGGTGGTGAAACCGACCACCGCGCCGACCGACAGGTCGATGCCGCCGGTGATGATGACGAAGGTCTGGCCGACGGCGAGGATGGCGATCAGCGAGCCCTGGCGCAGAAGATTGGTGATGTTGAGCGCCGTGGCGAAGGAGGGCGTGGCGACGGCCAGCACGATCCACATCAGCAGCAGCAGGCCAAGCAGGGTCAGGCCGAAGAGCGCGTTGAAATTGCGCTTGGATTTTTCGGCGGGGATCGCCTCGGTGCTCATTTTTGTCCTCCCGTCTTTTCTTGTTTCTCGGCCAGCGCCTGACCCAGAATGTCCTCGTGGCTCGCGGTGCGGAACCCATGCGTGGCGACCAGCTTGCCGCGCCGGAACACGTGGAGCGTGTCGGCAAGCTCGTAGACTTCCGGCAGATAGGACGAGATCAGGATGATGCCGGCCCCCTTCGACAGCAGCGTCGAGAACAGGCGGTAGATCTCGGCCTTGGTGCCGACATCGACGCCCACCGTTGGCTCGTCGAAGATGAACAGCTTGGCGCCATGCGCCAGCCATTTGCCGATGACGATCTTCTGCTGGTTGCCGCCCGAGAGGCTGGAGGCGAGCGCGCTGCGTGTCGGCGTCTTGATGCGCAGGTCCGCGATCTGGCGATCGGCTTCGGCCTTCTCCTTGGCGCCCGAGATGAGCGCGTTGCTGGAAATGCGCTTGTAGATCGGCAGGTTGAGGTTCATGCCGACCGACAGGTTGAGGCACAGGCCCTGGTCGCGGCGGCTTTCGGGGGCCAGCGCCATGCCGAGCCTTATGGCGTCGTGCTCGGAATTGACCTGGACCTCCTTGCCCTGCCACAGGATCTGGCCGGCCGATTTCCTGTGACGGCCGTAAAGCGTGGTGACGAACTCGCTGCGGCCTGCGCCGATCAGACCATAGAGGCCAACGATCTCGCCGGCGCGGACGGTCACCGAGACATTCTCGAAACCTTTGCCGGAAAGGTTCTTCGTCTCGACGATCGTGGCGCCGGGCGTGAAATGTTCCTTGTGGTAGATCTGCTCGATCGAGCGGTTGATCATCAGCTTGACCAGCTCGGCCTCGTCGGTCTCGGCGATGTTGCGGGTGCCGACCAACGTGCCGTCGCGCAGCACCGAAACGCGATCGGCAAGCTCGAACACTTCCTCCATGCGGTGGCTGATGTAGATGATGGTGACACCTTCGCCCTTCAGCCTTCGGATCAGCTTGAAGAGCTGGTCGGCCTCCTTGCGGGTGAGATAGGCGGTCGGTTCGTCGAAGATCAGGAATTTCGTGCCGCGCACCGTGGCGCGAGCGGCGGCGATCAGCTGCTGCTGGCCGATGGTGAGATCGCCGAGCACGACATGCGCCGGCAGGTCGAAGCCCAATCCGTCGATGATCTTCTGCGCTTCCTTGACCATGGCGCGCTGCTGCAGGAGGCCGAAGCGGGACTCCTCCTCGCCGAGGAACATGTTGGCGGCGACCGTGAGATGGCGGCAAAGCACCACCTCCTGGTGGACGGCGTTGATGCCCAGCGCCATCGCCTCATGCGGCGTGGCCAAGGCCACTGGCTTGCCTTCCCAGATCACCTCGCCGGAGGTGCGCGGCATGACGCCGGTGAGCAGCTTGATGAGCGTCGACTTGCCGGCGCCGTTCTCGCCGACGATGGCGTGGATCTCGCCGGCCTTGAAGGCGAGATGCACCGCCTTCAGCGCATGCGTGCCAGGGTAGCGCTTTTCCAGCCCGTTGAGCTCGAGGATCGTCCTGCCCGGGGCCAGCGTGGGGGCGGGGTGCAGTTCCTGCGCCGTCGACGTCATGACAATCCTCCCACATTGGTCTCAACCATTGGGTATGCAGCGATGCGTCTGACGCGCATCTTGGAGTCAAAACCTAGATCAGGCCCGCGGATTTCCAAATCGCCTGACGGATGTTTCCGGGGCGCGAGGCCCCGGAAACGAGTGCGACGATGCTTGCTCAGTTGAGCTTCGGGTTGAGCAGCGCGTCGATCTTCGGGTCCTTCATGTTGTCCTTGGTGACGAGGTTGGCGCCTGTGTCGACATTGGCCTCCACCTTCTCGCCCTTCGAGGCAGCCAGAGCGGTCTTGACGCCGTCATAGCCCATCCGGTACGGGTCCTGGACGACGAGGCCGGAGATGACGCCGTCATTGAGGAACTTGATCAGCTTCTCGTCGCTGTCGAAGCCGATCAGCGCCACCTTGCCGCCGAGATTGTTCTCGGCGATGGCCTGGCCGACGCCCTGCGCCATGATCAAGTTCGAGGCGAAGATGCCCTTGAGGTCCGGATTGGCGGTGATCAGGTCGGTGGCGATGTTGAGGCCGGTGGTGGCCTGGCCGTCGGCGTATTTGTCGGCGACGAGCTCGAGGCCCGGATATTTGGCCTTGATCTGTTCGATGAAGCCCTGCTTGCGCTGCTCAAGCGAGCCGGCGCCGGGAAGGGCCGTGATCAGCGCGACCTTGCCTTCCACCTTGCCGCCATTGGCGGCGCCGATCGCGGCGGCGAGACCGTCAGCAGCAACGCGGCCGCCCTGGACGTTGTCGGTGGTGAGGAAGGAGGTGAAGGCCTTGGAGTCGGCGCCGGAGTCGATGCCGATGACCTTGACCTTGGAAGCCGCCTCATCGATCGGCTTGCCAAGCGCCTTGAACTCGGTCGGCGAGATGACGACGGCGGCGGGGTTGCTGGCGACGGCGTTTTCGAGGATCGAGATCTGGCCGTTGACGTCGGTCTCGGCCTGGGCACCGAGCTCCGGCACGTTGATGCCGAGGTCCTTGCCTGCCTTGCGGGCGCCGGCCAGCACGATCTGCCAGTAGAAGGAGGTGGTGTCCTTGACGATGATCGGAATGGTCACGTCGGCCGCCGAGGCGGGCGCCGAATGCATCGCGCCGGCAAGCATCGACGCTGCGGCCAGGGCCACGAAAGCACGGCGGTTGAGAAGGCTGGGCACGAATTTTATTAGGGTCCTCCCTAA
>NZ_RZRY01000455.1:0-5277 GCF_003998035.1 Mesorhizobium sp. M2A.F.Ca.ET.039.01.1.1
CTCTACCCTCGCGCGCATGCGCGAGGCCTTTTCTTCCGGCCTGACGCGCAAGGCGTGCCCGGGCTGCGAGTGGTTCGAGCTGTGCGGCGCGGTCGCGGCGAGCGGCTTTTACGGAACGCGCCTTTAGCCCGCTTATGTCAAAATTCGGCCGCCGATCCGCATATTTTCGCTGACTGGCATCGTTTTTTAAGCCGGATGATTGCATTGTGATTCGCTCGGCGATTGAAGCCCGACCCCAAAAAGGCCATGCTTTGGCCGGAAAAGATCGAGTCTGTGGGCGGTCCGCCAAGGGCGGGATCGCGTCTGGCTGAAAGGGATACGATGCGGCAAGGACGTGCGCGCTGGCTGACGAGGCTGGCATTTTTGACCGGAGTGGCGCTCTGGGTGCTGCCGGTCCAGGCCAAGGAAGAAGCCCAACCGCTGCAGATCACGTCTTTCTCGGGCGCCTATCTTGCGGCCCATATCGCCGAAAGCGACAACGACCTCGACGACGCGATCGCCTATTACAAGCAGGCGCTGGCCTTTGCCCCTGATGACAAGGACCTGCAGCAGAGCCTGATGCTGGCGCTGGTCTCGCAGGGCCGCTTTGAGGAATCGCTGGTCTATGCCGACAAGCTGAAGGAAGTGCCCGATGTCGAGCGCTTCTCGCGCTTGGCGCTGGCCATCGATTCCTTCCACAAGAAGGACTACGCCAAGGCGCAGTACTGGCTGAAGCTGTCGCTCGAATCCGACCTCGACCGGCTGCTTTCCGGCGTCATGGACGGCTGGGCCAAGCAGGGCGCCGGCAACGCGTCCGAGGCCATGGATGCCATCGACAAGCTGAAAGGCCCCGATTGGTTCGGCCTGTTCAAGTCGTTCCACCGTGCGCTGATCGCCGATGCCGCCGGCCTCAGCGACAAGGCCGATGCGATCTACGCCGCCACCTTGGCCGACACCGCGGCCGGTGGCTCCGCGCCCGAAACCTGGATGCGCAATGCCCAGGCTTATGCCTCCTTCCTCGCCCGCAAGGGCGACAAGTCGAAGGCCGAGGCGGTGTTGAACCAGGCGGAAGCCTTCGCCCCGGGCAAGCTCGAGATCACCACGCTGCGCGACCGCATCGCCAAGGGCGACAAGATCGAGCCGCTGGTCGCCCGCCCGGCCGACGGCGCGTCCGAAATCCTGCTCGACCTTGCCACCGCGCTCAACCGCGGCGGCGGCGAGCCTTTCGTGCGGCTTTACCTGCAATACGCGCTGGCGCTGAAGCCGGACAGCGACGCGGCCCTTGTGCAGCTTGCCGCCGTTGCCGAGCAGCTGAAAGATGGCGAGGGCGCGGTCGCGCTCTACCGCCGCATTCCGGAATCCTCGCCGCTGAAAGAGCTCTCCGACCTGCAGATCGGCCTCAACCTTGCCGATCTCGACAAGCATGACGAGGCGATTTCCCACCTCAAGGCCTATCTCGACAAGCACCCGGACGACATGCGCGCCTATCTGGCGCTCGGCGGCGTCTATGGCTCGAAGGAAGATTTCCGTTCGGCCGCCAATCTCTACGACAAGGCCGTCGAGCAGCTGAAGTCGCCGACCGCCGCCAACTGGAACATCTTCTACCAGCGCGGCATCGCCTATGAGCGGCTGAAGGAATGGCCGAAGGCCGAACCCAATTTCCGCAAGGCGCTGGAGCTGCAGCCCGACCAGCCGCAGGTCATGAACTATCTCGGTTATTCCTGGGTCGATATGAACATGAACCTCAAGGAGGGCCTGGCGATGATCCAGAAGGCCGTGGATCTGCGGCCGAACGACGGCTACATCGTCGATTCGCTGGGCTGGGCCTATTTCCGCATGGGCCGCTTCGACGACGCCGTGCGCGAGATGGAGCGCGCCGTCTCGCTGAAGCCGGAAGATCCCGTCCTCAACGACCATCTCGGCGACGCTTACTGGCGTGTCGGCCGCAAGCTCGAGGCCACCTATCAGTGGACCCAGGCGCGCGACCTGAAGCCGGACCCGGATGTGCTCGCCACCCTGCAGCAGAAGCTGCTCAAGGGCCTGCCGCCGATCGAATCCAACACCGCGCAGGAAACCCCGAAGGTGAAGCCGGATCCGACGCCCGCGCCGAAGGGCTGAGCGGTGTGCTATTGATTTCTGGCGGGGCCCTTCGGGGCCCCGCGGCATTTTCAGAACATCTTTCTGTACACCACGAACCCGGACTTCTCGGCGACCTTGTCGTAGAGCTGCATCGCCGCGTGGTTCGTCTCATGCGTCAGCCAGTAGACGCGGTTCGCGCCCGCTTCACGGGCGCGTTCGTAGACGTCTTCGATCAGCGCCCTGCCGACGCCCTGGCCGCGCGCGGCCTGCGTGGTGAAGAGATCCTGCAGATAGCAGCTCGGCGCGATCGACGTCGTGGAGCGGTGATAGAGATAGTGGACTAGGCCGAGCAGACTGCCTTCGCGCTCGGCCACCAGCGCATGCACCGGCTCATAGGCGTCAAAGAAGCGCGACCAGGTCATCTGCGTGATCTCGCCGGCAAGCGCCGTCGGGCCGGAGCGTCCGTAGAACGCGTTGTAGCCGTCCCAGAGCGGCAGCCATTGCTCGTAATCCTGCCTTGTGACGGGGCGGACGGCAAGTTGACCAGACATGGCGAAACCTCTGTCGTTGACGTGGAACGGAGCAAACCGCGGCCGCCGCTCGACAGCAATGGGCCAGCCTGCCGCAAAGCTTCCGCCTTGCCGGATGTGGGCCGCTGCCTTGACGCTCGGCGGCCCGGCAACTAGGGAAGCGTCATCCTGCGCTTTCCGAGGCCGCCGTGACCATCGAGATCCCTGCCCATATGCATCCCAGCCGCTCCTTCCAGGGGCTGATCCTGACCTTGCACAATTACTGGGCGGACTATGGTTGCCTCATCCTGCAGCCCTACGACATGGAAGTCGGCGCCGGCACCTTCCATCCGGCGACCACCTTGCGCGCGCTTGGTCCGCTGCGCTGGAACGCCGCTTACGTGCAGCCCTCGCGCCGGCCGAAGGACGGCCGCTACGGCGAGAACCCGAACCGTCTGCAGCATTATTACCAGTACCAGGTGATCCTGAAGCCCAATCCGCCGAACCTGCAGGAGCTTTATCTCGGCTCGCTGGAAGCGATCGGCGTCGATCCGCTGCTGCACGACATCCGCTTCGTCGAGGACGATTGGGAAAGCCCCACGCTTGGCGCCTGGGGGCTCGGCTGGGAATGCTGGTGCGACGGCATGGAAGTCTCCCAGTTCACCTATTTCCAGCAGGTCTGCGGCATCGAATGCGCGCCGGTGGCGGGCGAACTGACCTACGGCCTGGAGCGGCTCGCCATGTATGTGCAGGGCGTCGACAATGTCTATGACCTGAATTTCAACGGCCGCGAAGGCGCCGAGAAGGTCACTTACGGCGATGTCTTCCTGCAGGCCGAGCAGGAATATTCGCGCCACAATTTCGAATTCGCCAACACCGCGATGCTGCTGAGGCATTTCGAGGACGCCGAGGCCGAGTGTAAGGCGCTGCTCGATGCCGGCACGCCCAAGCCGAGCGACAATCTTCCGATGCACCGGATGGTCTTTCCGGCCTACGACCAGTGCATCAAGGCAAGCCATGTCTTCAACCTGCTCGACGCGCGCGGCGTGATCTCGGTCACCGAGCGGCAAAGCTACATCCTGCGCGTGCGCAATCTGGCCAAGGCGTGCGGCGAGGCGTTCCTGAAGACGCGGGCTGGCGGGCTGGCAGCGGCTTAGAGCAATTCCAGGAAAAGTGCGTAGCGGTTTTCCGTCCGGAATTGCGTCAAAACAAGATAGAGCGAATTCGCAGTTTCAGTGAAACGGCGGCTTGCTCTAAGCCGGTACGGCTTTCACGGTCTCGGCGGCGGCGCCGACCGGCAACACGACCTGCGCCGTTGCGCCATCGATCGTGCGCATGGCCTGCCTGACCCCCGGCATCGTGATCACGCCATGCATCTGCGCGGCGAAGCAGGCGCTGAGCGCCAGGATCTGCAGGGTTCTCGATGCCGTCTTCATCGTCGTTCAGCCAATAGGTCTCTGCCTGAGCGTTTGTCGCTTCAGCGCCGCGTTCGGTTCATGGGAAGGTTTGCTCCAAGGATGACCGACCCTGAGCCGTCCCGACAGTTGGCTGAAAAATTCCGTGAAATCGCTTGAAGAGGCGATCTCCTAGCGGGGTGACAGCGGCCGGCCGAGTTGCTATTTCCCGCCCATTCGTGACGGCGCTGACGCGCCGGCCCTCCCCATCAAGGGGAGGGTGGGAGCCTAATCATGCCTGACCTACTGCTAGAACTTCGCTCGGAAGAGATTCCCGCCCGCATGCAGCGCAAGGCTGCCGGCGACCTCAGGAAGATGCTGACCGACGGTCTGGTCGAGGCGGGTCTCACCTATGAGGCGGCGCGCGAATATTGGACGCCGCGCCGGCTGGCGCTCGACATCCGTGGCCTGACGGCGCGCTCCAAGGACATTCGCGAGGAGATCAAGGGTCCCTCGACCACCGCGCCCGAGCAGGCGGTGCAGGGTTTTCTGCGCAAGGCCGGCCTGTCGTCGATCGCCGAGGCGCATGTCCATTCCGATCCGAAGAAGGGCGACTTCTACGTCGCCCACATCTCGAAGCCGGGCAGGGCGGCCGAAGAGATCATCGCCGAGCTGGTGCCGGGCATCATCAAGAGCTTCCCCTGGCCGAAATCGATGCGCTGGGGGCCGGCCTCGGCAAAACCCGGCTCGCTGCGCTGGGTGCGCCCGCTGCAGTCGATCGTCTGCACCTTCGGTCCGGAGACAGAGGAGCCGGTCGTGGTCGATTTCGAGATCGATGGCATCCGCGCCGGCAACGTCACCTATGGCCATCGCTTCCATGCGCCGGGCCCGATCACGGTGCGCCGCTTCGACGACTATGTGGCGAAGCTCGAAGCGGCCAAGGTCGTGCTCGATGCCGACCGGCGCAAGGAGATCATCCTTCACGACGCCCGCAATCTCGCCTTCGCCAATGGCCTCGACCTGGTCGAGGACGAGGGCCTGCTGGAGGAAGTCTCCGGTCTGGTCGAATGGCCGGTCGTGCTGATGGGCGAATTCGAGCGGGATTTCCTCGCCATTCCGGGCGAAGTCATCCGCCTCACCATTCGCGCCAACCAGAAATGCTTCGTCACCCGGCCGCAGGGCGCCGGCGAGGATCTCTCGAACCGCTTCATCCTGGTCGCCAACATCGAGGCGAACGATGGCGGCAAGGAGATCGCCTATGGCAACGGCAAGGTGGTGCGGGCGCGCCTGTCCGACGCGCTCTATTTCTGGAAGAC
>NZ_RZRY01000456.1:0-5239 GCF_003998035.1 Mesorhizobium sp. M2A.F.Ca.ET.039.01.1.1
GCGTGGTCTCGAAGAAGGATTCGAATTTGCTGGAGGCTGCCGCTGCATTTGACATGGCTTGCTTTCCCTTGGGGCCGGAGGTCTGCGAGGTCGCCGCGCATTAACACAGTTGTTTTCGGGCCGCCACGTTTGCGGCGCGAAATTTGCTAGCCGGTTTGCGCCAAGACAAAGCCGCCTGGTTCTAATCCCGCGGTTCCCGGCCCTTGAGGATCGCTTCGGAGAAGGTGATCTCGGTCAACAGCTTGCGCGCCGTGTGGTAGTTGATGTCACCGCGGCGCAGCATGGCCTGCAGTTCGGCGCGCTCGGCCTCGATGCCGGCCAGCCTGACTCCGAGCTCGATCCGGCCGGATTCGCGGGCCTCGGCGCGCAGCGTTCGAAGCGGCCACAGAAGATTTTAGCAAGGCGAAGATGCGCCCCGACGGCCCACGCCCGCTCTTTCGCCGCAGCCGCGGCGCTTGGTCGAGAGCGTCCCCCAATGTCGGGGCGCATCCGGCGGCTCGCGATATCCGGAGCGCCAGCCAAATTCGAAAAACCCGGCCGGCACCCGGCGTCAGCGCAAGGCTGCTAAGGGGCGCCGGGTGGCCGGCCGCCACGCCAAGGTCCTGGAATCGGCGTGGCAAATACAGAAGAGGGGCGCCGGGTCCGCAGAAGCGCGCGTGTGGCTGGCGCCGCGTCTTTCCTGATACGCGAGAGGCCAACTCCATCAACCTTTCGAAAACGCGGGGTTGACAGACGAAGCGCCCCTGCCCTTGCGGCATGGCACGGCCCGTGCAACCCTGCGTTCCGGGTGGGTTGAAACTGGGGCGAACGATGCTGTCACGATTGATGACGCATGTGGAGGCGGCGTATGCGGCGCGCACGGCCGAAGACGCCAGCGTGGCCCTCTTCGCGGCAATGGAAGATTTCGGCGCCTCCTATCTGCAGACGAGGCTTTACCGCAGGCCGGCGGCAATCCTGACATCGGCCAGCCATTGGGCAGCCGGCGGCTTCATCACCAGGCTGGCACCGAGCGGCTGGCCCGGCAGTCCGGCCTTCGACTATGTCTGCTTCGAATGCAACCCGCTGCTGGGGGCGATCCGCGAGAGCCGCACAAGCTACCGCTTCAGCGATTTCGCGCCGCACGACGATGCGCAATACGGCGCCTATTGGGAGGCGCTGAGCGAGGCGAATATCGACGACGCGCTCTGCGCCACTTCTTACGGCGCGGGTGGCGTGATCGCCTCGCTGCATCTCGGCTTTCGCCGGCGGGAGTTTGCGCCGGACAAGCGTTCGCCATCCACATGGCAGGCCTTGCCTTGACGGAAAGGCTGATGAGCCTGACCTCGCCGCCCCCGACCACGGCGGTCAGGCTAACGACGCGCGAGCGCGACAGCCTGGCTTTGGTCGCCGAGGGCAAGACCGACTGGGAGATCTCGGTGATCCTCGGCATCGCGGAGGCGACCGTGCGCTTCCATGTCGACAATGCCAGGCGCAAGCTCGGCGCCGTCAACCGCGCGCAAGCGGTGGCGCGGCTGGTGAACCAGCGACTGATATAGCAGTTCGGCAGAGAGGCCAGCAGGTCGGGCGAATATTTACGCTAAGAAGCCGAGTTTAAATGCGGCGATGGAGCCACCAAGTAGCACTACGACCAACACGTAGTTTACCCTGGTCAGCAACGACACGGCTCTCGCTTGTTTGGGTTTCGCCGTCAGTGAAATCGCTATCAACGCAAGCACAGTCCCCAACGCCCAGATCGCCACAGTCATTGGCCCGTACCGCATAAGCAATGCAGCGAAATTTCGGAACTCCGCAGCGTCGTCAAACAGTGCAAATCGAGCAACCAAAACGACGGCCAACGCGACTGCAATTGCTTTGATATGCCAACGCATACGTTATCGCCCTCTTGTTATTTCTAGCCTATATCGGGTTGCATCCTTCTTGAAGGTTAACGGCGCCGGCTGCAGAACCCTCATGCCGCAACAAAAAAGCCGCCCCAATGGGCGGCTTTTGCAAACAAGATCAAATGCTTACTGAGCCGAGCTGATCTGCAGCTCTTGGGCGCCATCGAGGGCGTAGATGTCGTCGCGGAACTGAACGACGCCGGGGGCGGTCGACCAGGCCGACAGATAGAGGAAGTGGACAGGTACCGGGTTGACCACGTTGATCGGCGTGTTCTCGCCGGTCTTGATCGCCGCTTCGAAATGCTGGCGGTCCCAGCCGGGCGTGTCGCGCAGGATCCAAGTGACGAGGTCGCGCACATTCTGGACGCGCACGCAGCCCGACGAGTCGAAGCGCATTAGCTTGCCGAACAGGCTCTGCTGCGGCGTGTCGTGCATATAGACGCCGTCCGGGCTCGGGAAGTTGATCTTGACCGAGGCCATCGCATTGTTGTTGCCCGGATCCTGGCGGAAGCGGTATTTCGCGGCATCGTCGGTCGACCAGTCGATGGTCATCGGATCGACCTCGCTGCCGTCCGGCGCGAACAGGCGGATGTGGCTGTCCTTGAGGTAGTTGGGATCCTTCCGCATCAGCGGAATGATGTCCTTGCGCACGATCGAGACCGGCGCGTTCCAGTACGGATTGACGATGATCTCGTTGATCTTGGAGTTCACGATCGGCGTCTGGCGATCGATCTTGCCGACGATCGCGGTATGGCGAAGCACGACGCGGTCGTTCTCGACCGCCTCGACCTGGGCCGCCGGAATGTCGACCAGCACATAGCGGCTGCCGAGCGTGCCGGCCTTTTCCTTCAGTCGCTGCAGGTTGGTCTGCAACTGGCCGAGGCGGATCTGCGCCGGGACGTTCATTGCCGTATAGGTGTATTTGCCCATGGCGCCGTCGGCCGGCAGGCCATGGCGGAGTTGGAAGCGCTTGACCGCGGAATCGACATAGGAATCGAAGGCCGTCGAGATGCCGGCGCTCTGCGGCAGGTCGCCCGAGACCATCAGGCGCTTGCGCAGCGGCACGACATCCGGGTCGTCGACGCCGAGCTGCAGCTTCTTGGTCGCCGGAACCTGTTCCCAGCCGCCTTGGGCGACGATGTTCTGGTACTGCGCCACCGCCTGCTCGGTGAAGGCCACCGTCTGCTGGCTGAAGATCGGCAGCGTCGAGGCGACCTTGTTGGTGTCGTTGCCGCGGGCGTCGAACTGGTCGTCCCAATTGCCGCGCGTCGAGGATTTCAGGATATCCCCGATCACGTCCTGGGCGCTGGCCTGGCCGGCGACCACGGCCGCGGCGAGCGCGGAGGCTCCGGTAAGAAAGAAACGGCGGCTGGTTCTCATGGCAGACATTCTTGTTTGATCGCTCTCGCTCAATCGCTTGCCGGGCGGCTTTGTCCGCACTCTAGGGTTGGCAAACTTAACAATTCGCCAACCATGACCCCGCTTCGCCGGCCGCCAGAAACGCGCTGCCGCCACGCAGGTTCCAAGGAGCGCAGGGCATAGGCCCGCAGCTTGACCCGTCATCCGCATTCCACCGCGATTATGGCGGCAACGTGACCTTGGCCCGCGATTTGCATGAGGGGGCGAGGTGAAAGAAATGGGGGCGATGCTTTTTTGCATCGCAGCGACACGAGCGCGCCCTTGTAAAGTCTGCGCCCCTCCCCGTCAGGCACAGAGCTTCAACGCGCGCAGCGATGGTCAAATTACCGTGGATGCCGCCTTTGCAAAAAGAAAGGACCGGCGCGTTCGGCACCGGCCCCATGTTCTTTCCCCTAGGCCGCGCTTCTTCGGCGCGGCTTCGATGTTCTTCGAACGCCTACATCCGGTAAGCGATCGTATCGTTCCAGAAGCGGTCGAGCCGCTGCAGGGCGCGGTTCATCTGCTTGAACTCGTCGGTGTTGATGCCGCCGACCGCTTCGATCGAGCCGACATGGCGCTCGTAGAGGCCCGCGACGACGTCGGCCACCTCGTTGCCCTTCGGCGTCAGCGAGACGCGGACCGAGCGGCGGTCGATGCGTGAGCGCTGGTGGTTGATGAAGCCGAGGTCGACCAGCTTCTTCAGATTGTAGGAGACGTTCGAGCCGAGATAGTAACCGCGCGAACGCAGCTCGCCGGCGGTCAGCTCCGAATTGCCGATGTTGAAGAGCAGCAGCGCCTGGATGGCATTGATGTCGGAACGGCCGTTGCGGTCGAACTCGTCCTTGATCACGTCAAGCAGACGGCGGTGCAGACGCTCCACCAGCTGCAGCGATTCCATGTACAGCGAACGGATAGCCTCGCGGCGATCGTCGGATACGTTTGCGGTCTTCGCCGCCGGACGCGAATTGATCATTGTCTTTGCCTCTCGTTTGTCGCCTTGGTGATTTTTTGTTTTTCACCTTGATCGCGACACTATCGAATACTCATAAAATTCGACTTAAACGCCAGGGCTAACAAGAGCTTACCGGTAAGAGGTTTCGGAAGACGCTTAACGATCGGTCACCCGAGCAAGAACAATTAACCTAAAGATTTAGCCAACGGATTTAGGGACAAAACGGGCCGCGAAATCGGCCCGGAAAACCAGCCCTCGGCCTACTGCCGGAGCTGGCGCTTCTGCAGCCAGATGACCACGCGGAAGACGATATAAAGCAGCGCCACGCTGGCGTGCGAGATCACGATCAGCAGGCGGTGGCCAAAGAGATCGGGGAAGCCGGCATACATCACCGTCTCGGTCACCGCGCAGATGAACCAGATCACCGGCCCCCAGGAGGCCAGCATCCAAAGCCCCGCCGCGGCGAAGGGGAAAAAGACGGCAAGCGTCGCCGCCGCCACCTGCCAGTGCACCGGCATCAGGTCGAAGCGCCACAATTCGCCCGGATAGATGCCGATCAGGCGGATCCAGTAGAGGATGCCGAACAAGAGGCAGTAGCCGGCGATCACACGCTGGAACCAGGCGAAGATGACCTCGGTGGTCGAGGGCTGCAGCACCACGCGCCTGGAGGTGACCTCGCTCACAGGGTGAGCTCCTTGTCTCCGAGCGGGGCGAAATAGGTGTCGATGTCGGCGGCACTGACCTCATCCAGGCTCGCCGGCCGCCAGGCGGGCGTCGAGCCCTTGTCGATGATGGCGGCGCGGATGCCTGCGTAGAAATCATGGCCGGCCAGCATGCGGTTCAGGATGCGGAACTCCATCTTCATGCATTCGTCCATCGACAGCGTCGACCCGGCGCTGATCTGGCGCCAGGCAACGTTGAGGCTGGTCGGCGAGCGGGTCTTCAGCGTCGCCAGCGTCTTTGCGGCAAAAGCATCGTCGGCCCCTGCCCGCTCCAGACTGTCGATGAT
>NZ_RZRY01000457.1:0-5220 GCF_003998035.1 Mesorhizobium sp. M2A.F.Ca.ET.039.01.1.1
AACGATTACTGGACCGGGGGGAGAATGCAACCGGATTGGTATCCCGCTTGGCGCGATGAGGCCTTTGAACAGCTCACCGCCAAGAACGCACGCCTGGAGCAGGACTTCCGCCTCGGCCACTGGACGCGCTACAACTACGACCTGGCGGCCGGAAAGCTGATTTTCTCTGACAAAGCGGGCACCACCGTTATCTCGGAAATCCAGATTGCGGGCTCTACCAGCGCCAAGGCGGGCAATTGGCTCTGGGCTTGGGCCAATTCGAATTTACCGGGCGAACTTCTCGGCGACGCGAAGCTGGTGCGGGCGTTCGGGGAGAAAAAGGGCGTGGACGACCTGGCCCAGGCCTATGTGGACGATACGAGCGGCGATTTGGATGCGCTCGGCTGGGAATTGACGGCAGCGATGGTTCGGGTTTGCAACGCGCTTGGAGCTTATCGCTCCTCGCGGGGGGAGGGCGGCGCTCTCTATCTGGTCTTCAAGACCATACGATGGGCGAACTGATACAGCACAGCGAGGGAGCCTGCGCCTCTCGAGGCGCGGGCTCTGTCAACCACCAGAATATGTGCTTTCGCAATTCCGGACGGAAAGCCGCTACGCACTTTTCCTGGAATTGTATTGGTGCGGACTGGAGGCCGTCAGTAGGGCGACACGCACTGCCGTCGCGGGCCGCTGTTGGGCTGGAATGTGTTGTCCGAGGCGCGATACGAACGGTAGCGGTCATAGCACCACTGCACATGCGCATCGCCGCGGTAGACGCGGTTGTTCTCGCTGTTGACGATGGCGCCGGTGATCAGCGCGCCGGTGGCGAAAGCAGCAAGCGGAAACCAATAGTCGCCATGACGGCGATAGCCGTGGCGATATTCACGATAGCCGCGATGGCCGTTCCAGTAGACAGCGTCACCACGACGCGAGAAATCCCGGTTGAAGCCGCGGTGCCTTCTCCAATCCCGATACTGCACGGTCTGGACATCCAACAGGGCCTGGGGTTGCGGCACATAAGCTGGCTGAGCGTTGACCGGCACCATCTCCGCCGCGATGAACGACGCCGAGAGAGCGGTTGCCAGCAGGCCCGATGCGATCTTGTTCATTACTCTTCTCCTCGAGGTTGATCGACGTCCCTGCTGCGAAACGGGTCCGGGTTGCAAATTGTTCCCCTTTCAATCTCAACCAGTTGTTGTGGAGCTTCCTGAGGCAATGCGGACCCGGATCATTGGCGCAGGCATCGAAAGCCGCTCGCAAACAACCTCTCGGCGTCCGTTCGAAACCGTTCAAAAATCCGCCTTGGACGCCCGTCTTTTTCCGGTTGACCGGTCGCGGCACTCTCCCTATGTTCCGCGCAATTTCGAGGGCGGCGTTTCGAGCCCGCGGGAGCGCGTAGCTCAGCCGGTAGAGCAACTGACTTTTAATCAGTAGGTCATGGGTTCGAATCCCATCGCGCTCACCAAAAAAAATAAACACAATCAATAGTTTAACACGGTCGATCATCGCGTTGATGTTCGATCATTGGCTGCAGGGTAACTATGTGGGTAACGGGAACTGCCTTAGGGTGCTCTGGATCAGAAACACCATGAGGAAGGTCACGATGGTCGTGCCGGTGTTGATGACTAACTGCCAGGTCTCGGAGAACCGCAGCACGGGACCGTCAGCGCCCATGCGACAACCGTCGCAACGCACAACGCGAAGGCCCATGGCCTGCCTGTCGCCTTCGCAACACCACCAGCGAACCGGGTGAACCGGCGCTCGATCTTGCCACCCTGCTGATCCACGGAGGAATTACCCGGCCGTTATCGCGCTGCTCCTGTCTCGTGTCTGTCGAGACTCTCGCAATTCCAACGCGCGCCGGAACGCAACTGCGCTCACATCGCATTTATGCCTTGATGGTCCGTTCGAACCAATGATGACTTTAGCCTGGGCTAGCGTAAGTCCGTGCTTCCCGGCAAACTCAGCCGGATCGTAAGCGTCTTCCCAACCTATCCCGTCCCCTTTTAGGCCCCGCATACAACTCTCCCATCTGGCCAACGTGAACGCTGCCAATGCGGAAAGGTTTCCTGCTGGCCATGTCGAAGTGGAGTGCGCCAATTTCGGCGGCCACATCGCCCGCCAACTACAAGGCCGACGGCCGACCATCACCTGGGACCCGCTTGTCTCAGATCCTATCAAAGGTGAAGGACGTCAGAAGACTGGTAACGAAATTGCTCGCCTTCTCCTTGACGAGAACCTCGGTCCATTCGTCGGTGCCCCGAAGCCTCAGGTCCGTGTAGATGCTGTCGACCGCTGCTTCTTCGATGCGCTTGATATGCGAGAGGAAGACGGCCTCGTCGCCTGTCTTATAGATATCCCGCACGACTATGCGCAGGATTTCCTGCATGGCGATTTGCCAGGCGGTATTGATTGTCTGGAGCTCGTTGGGTTTTTCGGTCATCGAGATATCCTCGATTGGGCCGGCCGTCGGCGAGAGACACCCATACGGGGGTCGTCAAAATGGCGGGTCGGCCGGAAATAAAAGAGGTCAGGCAATTTTGCCTGACCTCGCTTGGTCTCATGCTTTCAACACTGCCAGTACGTCTGTGATCAGTGGAAAGCTGAACCGATCAGACGGCCTGAAGCTTGCAGGCAGACATCTTGCCCGACTTGCTGTCGCGCTCCAGTTCGTAGCCGATCTTCTGGCCCTCGACGATTTCGCGCATTCCCGCGCGCTCGACGGCAGAGATGTGAACGAAGGCGTCAGCGCCGCCGTTGTCAGGCTGAATGAACCCGAAGCCCTTGGTCGAATTGAACCATTTTACTGTGCCAGTGGTCATGATGAACCCTCTCATAGCAATATTGAATTTCGGCAACGCGAGCGCGCAGCCGACTATGCAGATGACGATGTTGAAAGGAAGTTCGTTCAGGGCGCGGTGCCAAGCGCGCGATAACCAAAGCTCAGCAAGCAATATCGACAATCCCTCCTGTATCTTGCCCCTCCGGCACGTCAACTTTTGGTCCTGGAGCTGTTCGATTTCAACTGGAGTGCGGCTCGGCAGTCCGGGTCGTCATGCTGCTATCGGTCATTTGGAAAAGTTCGGCCCCACGGGCTCGGCTAGACTGAACTCGAACACGGTGTTCTCTTCCTCGTCGACCACCCGGAACCAGTGCTGCTGCAAAGCGCTCGGTGAGATTGGCGCGCCAGCCACGCGCTCGGCCGCCTTTATTGGCTCGTCGACGTCCACCGGTTGAGCTGCGACGACCTCTTCGCCGCAAAGCTCTTCAACCTGGTAGCGAGGCATTCTTGTCACCCCGACCGAGAGACTTCGCCTCGCGTTCGAGCGTTTGGCGATCGTTGCCGTGCTGCTTGATCAGCTCGCGCACCTGCTGCGGCGTCAGCCAGACTTTCTGGGCGAAATACTCCACCTCATAGTCTTCGTCGGCCGAAACCCGGTCGCGGTCGCGGAAGTCACGCTTGCTCTTGTCGTCTGCCATGTCGGTTCCTCCTCGAGTGACAGAAACACCGCCGTTGCCGGCTTGTTCCCGCTCTTTAGCGGCGGTCGCGGAACGTCTCAAACGCGCGGCCGTTGCCCCTAATGACGCTCCGACGATATCCGCATGGTCCGAGGGCATGTCCGGCTGGGTAGACATCACCTCGCGCAGCAGCGCGAGCGCATAGCCCAACTAGAGCGTGACGAATTGCCGACTACCGACGCCCTCGTTTTCTTCGCGCTTCTGGAAAGCATGCAAGAGCTTCACGAACGGCATCTGGCGCGGCTGCTCGCCCAGGCTGCGGATCAAGCCTTAGTGGTCGAACCGGAGGGTGCTGCTGGCTCGGGAACATAGTTGAGTCTGCGCGATTCACCCTCAATGAGTACACGCGGTATCAACTTCGTCGACCGATGGATGGCAGAACACCTGCCCAACGTCATAACAGAGGACCCTGTGGCCGTGAGCGATCTGGCCGACGAGCTGATGAGCATGGCAGAGCACGAAGGTATTCCGGCCGCCGAGATCAACGAGGAAGTCGACAGCGTCTTCGAAGTGATGGAACACCGCGAAGGAAGCTTGGCGGATTAGCAGCCGCAGTTTCTTCACCCATTCCGCCCATCATCATGCCATGGCAGCCGATGAGATATCTCGGGTTGAACAGCTCGTGCGCGATGGTGAAGGCCATATAGCCCGCCAGCGCGAACTCATCGCCCTATTGGAGGGTGGCGGCCTCCCGACGGAGAAGGCAAGGGCGTTCCTAGACTTCTTGGAGGAGATGGTGGGGATAAGTCGCGAGCACCTGGCCAGGCTTACGCCGCCCAAAAGGAGGAAAGCCCGCCGCAGCTAATAAGCGTACGCGACGGGCTTTCTGCCATTGGGAGCGGCTACACCCCGGAAGGACGACCACTTGCCTACACAACTCACACGAGCGTGTTTTGTTGCACGTAGCCCTTACATATACAATTTTGCGCCACCGCCGAGTGCCCAGGCTTATGCAACTGCCTTGCGGCGACTTCCGGGGGCTCGTTCGTTGTTCTCTTTCGCCCGCGCGCAGAGCGCGCGGAACTCTTCGACCTCGGCCTCGGTAAGATGCTCGATGCCGATGAAGGCGTTCTTGGCGGCGCCGGAGCGGATCAGCTCATCAAGCTTGGCCTGGATAGCCGCGCCGTCTCGGTTTTGGGTGTTCTGGATCAGGAAGACCATCAGGAATGTGACGATCGTCGTACCGGTATTGATGATCAGTTGCCAAGTTTCGGAATACTGGAAGACCGGCCCGGTCACGGCCCAGATCAGCACCGACGCCAAACATAAGGCAAAGGCCCACGGACGGCCGGAAGCATGTGCGACGACGGTCGCAACGCGATTGAAGGTTTTTTCCATTGGAAGTCCTGGTGATGAAATGCGGAGCGTTCCAACAATGGAGAAGCCCGTTTTTCGTTCCGGCCCGGCTAGGGCGCTCCATTGCCTTGTGCCCGAAGGCCGGAACATGTTGCGCACCCCGGAGTTAGCCATGGCCTGTCAACGGGCGGGTCAACACGCTGCATCTGGAGAACACCGATGGCTACAAGCAAGAAAGCCTCTGCCGCCGAGAAGAGCCTCGAAGATATGTTCCTCGACGGCCTGAAAGACATCTATTACGCCGAAAAGAAAATCCTCAAGACCTTGCCCAAGATGGCGAAGGGCGCTGAAGACGAGAAGGTCGCCGCCGCCTTTGAAAAACATCGCACCGAGACCGAGGGACAGGTCGATCGCCTCGAGCAAGTC
>NZ_RZRY01000458.1:0-5192 GCF_003998035.1 Mesorhizobium sp. M2A.F.Ca.ET.039.01.1.1
GTTGAGCTCGGCTTCGGTCTTCGGCATCGGTCCTCGCGCGATCGAATAGGGCTCATGCCGTTTACGGCCAACAATGCCATCGGGGCAAGGCCGCGGGGCAATTCCGGGAAAGCCGCGCGGAAGCTTTGTGCGCGGATTGGCGATCGCCCCGGTTCCGCGCCGTTTCGACGCTTTCGAAGCGGATCTCGCCGCACGAAGAAATTCCCTCCAAAAAGACCGTCATTTCCCTGTTGCAATCGCCGCGCTCTTCGGCCATATAGGCGCGGCTAGCGGCCCAAGGCCGCGCGAGCGGGTGTAGCTCAGGGGTAGAGCACAACCTTGCCAAGGTTGGGGTCGGGCGTTCGAATCGCCTCACCCGCTCCAGTTTCCTCCACCGAGGATTAAGCAAACGAAAAGCCGCGGACCACCGCGGCTTTTTCGCGTCTGGACCATTTTGATCTTCTTGACCTTCGGAGCGCGCCCGGATTGCCGGGGAAGTGACGACATCTGCCGCCGCAGTTGGCGCTGGTCATCCGGGAAGTATCCGCCGCCCATCAGACTTGGGTCGCATGCCGAAGGGACTGTAGAGCCTCATTTGCCGGGCGCCTGACAACTATATGTTGAGTGAAAGTGCCGGAACTAAATCCGGCCGGGCATTTTCGCGGGGCGCAGTTCCCGCCAGTCGTTGCGTTGGGGCATACTAGATCAAAGAACGTCGGCCATGAGGTTCACAGCCTTACGGGATCCGTGCGGCCAATGGATGGTATATGACCTGCTTTCGGGTTATCCGGCGCAGGTTGGGGACATATTGTTGCTCGGCCTGAGCCGCGAGGAGGCGGAGCGGCTTGCCGGACAGGCAGATCAATCGGCGCCGCAGCCACTTCGCCGGCATTGCAACCATTTATCGGTATTCTGCCGTTCCGATCCGGAACGATCGGACTCGTCGGAGGTTTAGATGCGCCGACCGAGGGAGCGCCGATGAGGTTCGCAGCGATACAGGACCCGTGTGACGACTGGCTTGTCCATGATCTGGCTCTCGACCTCCCGGCGGAGATGGACGGCCGGGTGCTGATCGGGCTGACGCGTGGCGAAGCCGAGGATCTGGCCGACCAGGCCAATGCGGGAATTAGCGGGCAGGTTGTCGATTCGCCGGTTCCCTTCGCCAGCGTCGCCTGAGAACGCCAGGTCGCGGCACCGCGACTCAACCCCAGATCACATCGGATAACATTTGCGTGCCAACGCATTTCAACGTTGTGCCGGCTTCCATATCTCCTTCCGGGGGCCGAGAACCGCCGGCGGTGAGTGGCCTGCACCGCGACACGACGCGACTGGACGGCCCGTTTTGGAAAGCGGGTTTCCCGCTTCCTCCATCCCGAGGAGATGTCATCATGCGTTCTTTCATCCCAAAGATCATTGCGGCCGCCTCGATCTTCGCGGCCATACCGCTTTCGAGCGCCTATGCCGTGCACCGCCACCATAGAGCGGCGGTCGACACCACAACCACGGCATCGGTGCCGGCGGACCCGGAAGCGAGAGTTGCGACGCAGCAGCTGCTTGGCGTGAAACAAGGTATCCGCGAGGCCAGGCAGGCCGGCAAGATCACACAGGATCAAGCCCGCGACCTGATGCGGCAGGCGGACGCCATCCAGCCCACCCGAGGCCGTTCGGCGATCGGGCAGATCAACGAGTTGGATCAGCGGCTTCAGAATGCCTCCGGCCAAGGGACCTATATCGGCAGCGGCGGCGATGGCGGCTACTATCCGAACGGCTGACGACCCGAGCGCTCCCCCCGCAATGCGGCTGCCGGTGTGATCGAGCCCTGCCGGGCCTCACACCGGGGCCGTCGCGTTCCCACCCAGCCAAGGCGGAGATAACGCCCACGGACCGCCGATCGTCCCGAGACTCATGGACCTGTTATGCCAGCCGCGCCCTTGTCGTCCGCGGCGTCGCCAGCAGCAGGCTGGTCTCGCTGCCCGTGATCCCGGGGATCAGCCTTATCCGGCGCAGCACGGCGTCGAAATCAGTGAGCGAGGCGGTACCGAGCTCCACCACGAGGTCCCAGCGGCCGTTGGTGGTGTGAATGGTGGAAACCTCGGGAAGGCCGCCGAGCGCCCGGATGACGCGGTCGGCGGCATGGCCCTCGATCTCGATCATCATCACGCCGCGTATCCTCTGATCGACCGCGTCGGCGCGCAGCACCACCGTGTAGCCGATGATCTCGCCGGACTTTTCCAGCCGCTCCATGCGCGCCCGAACCGTGGCGCGCGAGACGCCGAGATCGATGGCGAGATCGGAGACGCTGCGCCGCGCATCATGCCGCAGAAGCGTGACCAGTCTTTCGTCGAGCGCGTCCATGATTGCTCATCTTGGTCAAGTTGGATGTGCAGAATGATAGATCATTCTTCTCGAAATGCCAATTTCGCCTGTTCAAACCGCCAGCGCCTGATGATCCAATCAGCCAATCAATCGTAAGGGCTGAAAAAATCATGCGCTGCAGGATCGTCGGCGCGCCGGTGCAGGACGGCGCGGGCAGGATGGGATGCGAGATGGGGCCGAGCGCGCTGCGCACAGCAGGCCTCGTCTCGGTGCTGGCCGAGCTTGGCCATGAGGTCGAGGACTGGGGCGCGGTCGAGAAGGCCGCGGCGCGCCCGGTGGTGCACGGCAACCTCGCGCTGAAGGCGCTGCCGGAGATCTCCGCCTGGACCGCCGCGATCGCCGAAACCGCCTACGCCGCTTCCAGGGATGCCGTGCCGATCTTCCTCGGCGGCGACCATTCGATCTCCGCCGGCACGGTGTCCGGCGTGGCGCGCCGCGCCGCCAAACGCGGCCGGCCGCTCTTCGTGCTGTGGCTCGACGCGCATCCCGATTTCCACACGCTCGACACCACCACCAGCGGCAATCTGCATGGCGTGCCGCTCGCCTATGCCAGCGGGCAGGCCGGTTTTCAGGGCTATTTCCCGGATCTGCCGCAAGCGGTCGACCCGGCCCGCATCTGCGCCATAGGCCTGCGCAGCGTCGATCCAGCCGAGCGCCGCGCGCTCGCTGAAGCCGGCGTCACCGTGCACGACATGCGCGCCATCGACGAGCACGGCATCGCGCCCTTGCTGCGCGCTTTCCTCGCCCGCGTCGAGAAGGAGAACGGGCTCTTGCATGTCAGCCTCGACGTCGACTTCCTCGACCCGTCGATCGCGCCGGCCGTCGGCACCACCGTTCCCGGCGGCGCCACTTTTCGCGAAGCGCATCTGGTGATGGAGATGCTGTCCGACAGCTGCCTCGTCTCCAGCCTCGACCTGGTCGAATTGAACCCGTTCCTCGACGAGCGCGGCCGCACCGCGACCCTGATGGTCGACCTCACCGCCAGCCTGATGGGCCGCCGCATCATGGACCGCCCAACCCGCAGCCATTCCGGGAGCCTCTGAGCATGACCCAGCCTTCGCGCCTCGCCATCGTTCCCTTCGTCAGCGTCGACCGCATGATGAAGCTGGTGCTCGCCATCGGCGTCGAGCGCTTCCTCACCGAGCTCGCCGCCTATATCGAGGAGGATTTCCGGCGCTGGGAGCTGTTCGACAAGACGCCGCGCATCGCCTCGCACAGCCATGACGGCGTCATTGAGCTGATGCCGACCAGCGACGGCAAGATGTACGGCTTCAAATATGTCAACGGCCATCCGAAGAACATGCGCGAGGGCCGCCAGACCGTCACCGCCTTCGGCGTGCTCGCCGATGTCGGCTCCGGCTATCCGATGCTGCTCACCGAAATGACCATCCTGACGGCACTGCGCACCGCCGCCACCTCGGCCGTCGCCGCCAAATACCTGGCCCCAAAGGGCGCGCGCACCATGGCCATCATCGGCAACGGCGCCCAGTCCGAGTTCCAGGCCATCGCCTTCAAGGCGTTGCTCGGCATCGACCGGCTGCGGCTCTACGACATCGATCGTTCGGCGTCCGAAAAATGCGCCCGCAACCTGGCGACCAAGGGTTTTGACATCACCATCTGCGCAACCGGGCAGGACGCGGTGGAAGGTGTCGACATCATCACCACGGTGACCGCCGACAAGCAGTACGCAACCATCCTCACCGACAACATGGTCGGCTCCGGCGTCCACATCAACGCCGTCGGCGGCGACTGCCCCGGCAAGACGGAACTCCATCGCGACATCCTTCTGCGCTCCGACATCTTCGTCGAGTTCCCGCCGCAGACGCGCATCGAGGGCGAGATCCAGCAACTCGACGCCGACCATCCGGTGACCGAGCTGTGGCAGGTGATGACCGGGAAGGCTAAAGGCCGCAAGGCGCCCGAACAGATCACGCTGTTCGATTCCGTCGGCTTCGCCACCGAGGATTTTTCAGCGCTGCGCTACGTCCGCGACCAGCTCCAGGCCACCGGCCTCTATGAGGAACTCGACCTGCTCGCCGACCCGGACGAGCCGCGCGACCTATTCGGCATGCTGGAGAGGGCCGCCATGCAGCCGGCGGCGTAAGGGCTTTTGAACATCTGGAAATCGCGAAGGGCGCTCCCCCTCACCCAGCCTCCGCTTCGCTCGGCTGACCTCTCCCCGAGGGGAGAGGAGATTGCCGACGTTGGCGCCAGCCTCTTCTCCCCAGCGGGGAGAAGGTGGCCGCGCAGCGGCCGGATGAGGGGGCGGCGCCAGCGCTGATGATTGCCAGCGCTACCGACGCAAGGCCGCGCAGCTTTCCCGCTCGACCAGCACCGGCGCCAGCACTTCGCGTCTGGAAGGCGCTTCCGGCTCACCCAGCCTCTCGAGCAGCAGGCTCACCGCGCGCGTGCCGATCTTTTCGACCGGCTGCGCGATCGTCGTCAGCGGCGGCCAGGTGGTGACGGCATAGGGGATGTCGTCGAACCCGACCATCGAGATATCGTCGGGAACCCGCAATCCGCGCGAGCGCAGCGCCGTGACCGCGCCCATCGCCATCAGGTCGTTGCAGGCGAACACCGCCGTGATGTCCGGCGCCTGCGCCATCAGCTGCTCCATCGCCAGGCGCCCGCCGGCGAAATGATAGTCGGAATCTACGACCGACGAGGCCGGCAGCTCGAGGCCCGCCTCGTCGAGCGCGCGCGCGAAACCGCGCAGGCGGGCCGGGCTGGAGCTGGAATCGCGCGGGCCGCCGATGACACCGATCTTTTCATGCCCGAGCCCGGCCAGATATTTGCCGGCGAGATAGCCGCCATGGTCATGGTCGACCAGCACCGAA
>NZ_RZRY01000459.1:0-5162 GCF_003998035.1 Mesorhizobium sp. M2A.F.Ca.ET.039.01.1.1
TTTGTGGACATCGACCCGGCTAGCTGGGCGATTGACGTCAACCATGCAGAGCAGCTGATCACCAGATTGATCGCGGCTGGTCTGCCCAAACCAAGAGCAATGATCGTCGTTTACCCAATGGGGAACCCGATCGACATGACTGATGCCAGGGTGCTGGCTGCCCGCCATGGGCTCCGGATTGTAGCGGATGCGGCTGCGGCGATCGGTTCGACCTTTGATGATCGCCCAATCGGAGAGCTCGCCGACGCGACCACCTTTTCGTTCAATGGCAACAAGACGATAACTACGGGTGGAGGCGGGGCAATTGTGGGAGACGACTATGTCGTCGCGGCCGCTAGGAGCTTGGCGACAACCGGCCGTTTGGGCGTCAATTACGACCATGACAGGCCCGCTTTCAACGAGCGGATGACGAACATCGAAGCAGCTCTCGGCCGATCTCAGATCGCGCGGCTTGAGAGTTTCATCGCGGCGAAAGCGAGAATAAGGGCCAGACACGATCATTTTGCGCTGAAGCACGGCTTGCAGGTATTTCCACGGCATCGCCTGGCGCAGCATGGCGATTGGTTTTCCGGTGTCGTCCTGCGGCCTGAATCAGATATCCGTGCTCTCGTTTCCGTGCTTAACGCCCGTGGCATTGGCGTTCGGCTCTTTTGGAAACCCATGCACCTCCAGGATGGCTACGCTCCGCTTCTCAGATGGCTGGCGCATGCAGGGTTCTCGACCAAGGGCGCCTACCCCGTTGCAGATGGATTATGGCAGCGGGTCCTACCACTTCCGTGTTCGACCAATATTACCGATCGACAGATCGACAAGGTGCACGCGGTCTTGGCCGCCGCTCTGGCCGAAAATAATTCTTCCTTGGCGGACGTGGCGGCAATCGCTTGACCCGAAACCTTGGCATCATACTTGCGCGAGCCGGCTCCGTACGTCTTCCAGGCAAGAATACGCGGGAGTTCGCGGGCAAACCAATGATCAGTTGGACCTACGAACGCGCCCTCGCTCTCATCAGCCTTGGTCATCTCGATCATGTCGTGGTTTCAAGCGATGATCCCGAGGTCAGGGGACTCGCGCCTGAAGGCATTGAGGTGGTCGAGCGACCGATGCATCTTGCTACCTCAACCGCGACATCTTTCGATGCCGCCGTTCATGCACTTGCGGATGCCGAAATGAGGTTTGGGCGGATAGACATCGTCAGCCTTTTACAACCCACTTCGCCCCTAGCATCCATTGCATCCATTGCCAGTGTAGTCACATCTGTCTCCCGTGGCTTTGCAGGCTCCGCCATTACGGCATGCGCCATAGGCGAATGCGACCCTTCAACGGGCTGGGCGCCCACGCTGAAATCAAACGGCATGCGCGGTGTCGACGGAACCTCGGCAGGATGTAATTCGAGCAACGTATCGTCCGGTCGTTTTAACATTGTGAGTATGGAGCGGGCGAACGATCACGACAATCCAACGCACGTGATCACAGGAGCAGCCTATTCGGTGGAACGGGACTCCTTTCTGAAACACCGTGCTTTCATTCTTCGCGACTGCGCGGGGACAATTGTGCCCGCTTCTGAGGCCATTGACATAGACACCGCCCAGGACTGGGACGCAGCTGTGAAAATGGCGTTGGCGGCAACGATCGATCAAAGGGTCCTAATCGGATGAAGGTTGCAGAGCCGGCTTCGGAGATCCTGACGAAGGTCACGACGTCCCTTCGCAAGGGTGACCTCGGAGAGGCTGCCAGGTTGCTGGCCTCGCTCGATCGGGACCATACGCCGACGGCAACGGAATTGACGTTGGTGAGCCGATTGTCGCGAATGACGGCGGCGGCCCTTCGGGGGCCGCTGGATGATCCGCGTCTCATCGAACTCATTGGGGTCGTCATCCAACTGTCAACAACGGCAGAAGTGACCGGCGATTTGTCAAAGGCCCTTGCTCAAGGATTAAGAACGGTTGTTTCGTCCTATGTCGCTCAGGAAGAGCCCGACCCTGGCACATTCGATCGTCTCGCGTCGGCGTTACGGGTCCTCTGCAGCAAAATGATCAACGGCGAGTTGTCCGACGCTGTTCTGTCAGTGGCAGAGCACATCCCTGACACACCGGAACTGACGCATTTGCTTTCGGAGATGGCAGAGCAATGGCGCAGGGTCGGATTTGACACCCTCTCATCTGAACGTATCGAAGGTCTCACCCGAATAGCCTCAAAGCATCTGCATGCAGTAGATCCCTCCTCCGCGGCAGATTGGTCTGGTTGACTATCGAAATTTAGAATGCATTGAAGTTATACCCTCCCCCAATCCAGGATACAAGGACATCACATGTCAAATAAAGTAGGTGCGGGCGAGCCGCAGAAGCAGAAGCCGCTGCGGAGCCGTCGGACGCCGGAACGCCATGATACAATCAAGCCGGCCGTCACCGATACGGCAGGGGGCGCCGCCCGCCGCGAAGCGAGCCCAGGACGCGGGGATTTTCGCATGATATCGGCGCGGGCTATTGCCCGTATGGGTGATTATCAATCCGCGACAAAACTCTATATGGAGATTCTTTCCGATCGGCCCAAGGACAAGCCTGCCCTTGCGGCTCTTGCCCGCATAGGTATTGCGCACAAAAACATTGGGATTCTTAGCACTGTGGCCAAGCAGGCTGGGCTTCTCGATCAAGCGACATTGGCCTCGGTTGTCGGCCTTCTTCTCCGATTCGATGCTGTGTTTGTGTTGCGAGATATGATTCAGCGCGAAGGTGCGCTTGCAGCTGACTTTGTCGCCCCAACGGTTCGCCGTTGTCACTCTATGCTGCGCAAAACCGCCGGCGGAAATGAGGAAAATCGTGCGCAGCGGGCCCTTCTTTGCCGCTGCATTCTCGACATCGCTCCCGACGATGCGTCCGCCCGGAGCGGTCTCGCGCGCCTGTTCGAGAAAGACCTCGTCGCCGTCCGTAAGCTCTCAGGAAGCGAACTAAGGAAGGCTGCGGCAAAGATACTCGATCAAGACCCGCGGAACACCGAAGCTTTGCGCCAGCACGCGGCGGCCTGCCTAGACATGGGCGACCTTGCTTCCGCTTATGCGTCTCTGGCACGTCTTCCGGATGCCGATTTGACTCAGCCTAGGATTTCGGCCCAATTCGTCGTTGCCTCCTCCGCGTCACGTTCGCTTGAGGAGCATGCGGGGGATTTGCGTCGGCTTAATGCCAGCAAGACGGATAGGAATTCAGTGCTGGTACATCGGGCGAGCCGGATGGGTCTCAAAGCAGCGTCGACAGCCCGAAATCATGTGGCTGTGATCGCCTTCGCCGACTTGGTCCTGGCGCAAAAGGAAGGCGATTCTACTGCCGATAAGCTGCGTTGCGTTGCGGTTACACAGCTCAATCGAATCCTCCAGAAGGCAATGAGAGCCGGGGCAGTTTCCCAGGTTGAGTCCCTCTGGGAAAGTATCGCTCATGTCGCGGACGTTGATGTGAGCTCCGCCGTAATGCGCTTTTTTCTCCGCACGAAGGACTATGGACGAGCTGAGTCTATCGCCGAAAGACTGTTGCTGAAAGAGCCGGAAAACTCGATGGCTAATCAGGTCAAAGCAAAATTACACCATGAGCGTGGGGAGTATGGGCAGGCGCTTCACCGGGCAATGACCGTTCTTAAGGACAATCCGCAAGATTTGGCCATGATGCGCATCCTGAAATATGCTGGCGCAAGGCTTACGCCTGCGCAGCGACCGGCGAGTATGTCGGCAAATAACGTCAGGAACGTATGAACCGGAAACCACAAGAGCATGCCTTCGCGGATGCTTCGACGCTCTCCACGGCTGGAGAGGCCGAAGCGTCTGCCCGGATCACAATATATAACAGGTATGTTGAGAACGCAGATGGAACGGTTGAACGCCTTCGGCGTGAGATCGACGTTCTGGTCTTTGAATTGGAACGCAGGCAGAAAATCGCCTCATCACAGGCTCTCAAGGCTCGCCCCAGCGTTATCAGTTCACGTGCTGATGCGATTCTCATACAGTTGATTAATGGCACTGGCCCGGCAGTTGATATGCCGAAGCCGCCCCGCCGTGCGCACGCATTAGCTGTTTGGAAAGCTCTATGGGGACTGAGATTCCATACGGATATGAATAGTGATCGCCTTGGTATGTTCTGGTGGCTTGTTGAGCCTCTCCTCCATGTGGTTCTGATCACGTTCGCGGCACTTCTCTTGCACGGCGGAGAAGTGTTCGACATGCCAGCCTTTCCATTCGCGGTTATAGGTGTGATTGTCTGGCTTACCTTCCGTACCACCTTCCTAGCAGCGCTTGCGGGACCAGGCGCCTTGGTACACCTAGTTGATCATCCTGACGTTTCACGATTCGACGTCATGGTGGGAAGTTCGGTCAAGGGGGTGATCGTCAACAGCTGCATAGGGATTGTCATGCTTGGCGGCTGCGTCGCGACTGGAGTGACCCGCCTGCCGGAAAACCCGCTGTTGTTCGGGGGTGCGCTCCTGTCGACTGCCGCCCTCGGCTTCGGCAGCGGTCTAGCTGCATACCATGCATCCCTTTATTATCCGGGGCTTAGAAAAATTTATGTAATGATTTTACGCATCATTGCCACATTTTCCGGCTTATTCTTTGTGAGCGAGCAAGTCCCGGGGGAATACGCGGGATACGTGTTATGGAATCCGGTCCTGCATCTATCCCAATTTGCTCGGAGCGGCTGGTTTTATACGTATGAGAGCACGGATGCATCGATAGGCTACGTCTTCGCTTGCCTTTGCGGTACGCTTGCTGTCGGCCTTGCCTGTGCCGTTATGAACCGTCGTGCCCGCGCAAGACATGGGGAATATGCGTGAGGTCGGCCGGGCGCATAAGTTTGAGGAATGTCCACCTCGTTGAGCGGGTTTCGCCCGTGGGGCGTTCTGCTCGCCGAAGAACAGTTTTGTCAGGTGCCAGCGTCGATATCGTCGCGGGCCGCTACATTCTCACCGGCGAGGAGAACGATCGGCGGTGCCTGGTCGACCTTATCGTTGGACGCAGGGACCCACTACTGGGCTCTATTTGGAGAGAGGGTCGTTGCTCCTATCCGGTTGGGAGGACCGGTCCCTTTGCAATCCCGGTACGGGGAGCTGAAATCGTCAATTTCATGGGGGAATTGTACCGGTTCGACGCGAGCCATGCCCTTCGCGAACTCCACAGTGTCTTACCA
>NZ_RZRY01000045.1:0-18544 GCF_003998035.1 Mesorhizobium sp. M2A.F.Ca.ET.039.01.1.1
GTTCGAGCCGCTCGGCATGCACAGCGCGGTGCTGGAGACCGACGAGCAGGGCACCTTCGTCGGTTCGTCCTATCTCTACGCCACCGCGCATGACTGGGCGCGCTTCGGCCAGTTCCTGCTGCAGGGCGGAACCTGGAACGGCAACCAGATCCTGCCTGCCGGTTTCGTCGACTGGATGCGCGAGCCGGCGCCGGCGTCGAAGGTCTACGGCAAAGGCCAGCTCTGGATCGAAGGCCCGGGCGACGAAGACAAGCCCGGCGCCGGTGCTGCCGCCGGTCTGCCCAAGGACACCTACTGGATGGAAGGCCATGACGGCCAGACGGTCGCGATCATTCCGTCGGAGCAGCTGGTGGTGGTGCGGCTTGGGCTGACGCCGGCCAAGCTAGGCTACCGGCCGCAGACCATGGTGGGAGCGCTGGTGAAGGCGCTGCACTAGTGCGTTTCACCGTTTCATAGAAACGGCGAAACGCCCTATCTGTTTGTTTTTACGCAATTTCGGACGGAAAACCGCTCACACTTTTCCTGGAATTGCTCCAGTAGCACTTGCTATTTGGAGGATCCGATCATGGCGAGCCAGGCATAGCCGCGATAAAGCGTTCTGAAACGGAAGGTTGCGCCGGTGCGCTGCGATTCCGATTCAAGCACGTCGCGCAGCGAGGCGCGCGGCGAAACATGGAATTTCCGCAGCCAGCCGCGCAGCATCGTTCGGAACCAGCGCGGCAGGCCCTCCTGCTGGCCAAAATCGACGACATGCAGCGAGCCGCCAGGCGCGAGCGCGGCCAGCGCTGCCGATATCGTCTTCTCCCAGCCGGGGATCATCGACAGCGAATAGGACACGAAGACGCGGTCGAATTGCTCGACGTCGAACAACGCCTTGGCGTCGAAATCGGTGGCGTCGCCGCGCGCCAGTTTGACCTTGCCGGAGAGACCTTCGCGAGCGATGGCGGCATTGGCCGTCTCCAACATCTCGGCCGAGATGTCGAGGCCGAAGAAGCGAGTGTCGGGATAGCGGCGGGCGGCCAGCGCGATGTTGCGGCCAGTGCCGCAGCCGAGCTCCAGCACGGTGCCGCCTTGCGGCACGTCCAGCCCGTCGATCAGCCGGTCGCGGCCGAGCAGGTAGTATTTGCGGGTCAGGTCGTAGATGTGGCGCTGCCAGCGGTAGACGCCGTCCATCAGTTCGGCATGGCTGGCCGGCAGCTCCGTCGTGCTCATGCTGCGCGCTTCACGTAAAGGTGGAAGCCGCCATAGATCGCCGAGCGGTCTTTTGCCGAGAATTCGCGCGAGGCGTCGGCCTCGTAGGTCCATTGGTCTAGCAGCGAGCTGGAGACGCGGCCGGGCAGCAGGCTGGGTTCTGCCGCGGTTCGGAAGATGACACGGGCGCCAACCGAAGCGCTACGGGTGATCTCAGTCCACAGCGCGTTGAGCAGGTCGTCGGTCATCCAGTCCTGCGCGTCGAGCAGGACGAAGCGATCGACGCTGCCGGCGTCCTTGGCGGCCAGGAACTTGATCAGGTTGGCGTGGTGGATGGCGACGCGATCGATGTTGTCGCGGATCGTTTTGTAATTGCGCTGTTCCAGATAGGCAGGCAGTGCCGCCTCGCCGGGCTGCGGATAGCGGCGGGCAAAGGCCTGCCAGGCGAAGTAGTTGTTCTTCAGCGGGAAATCGCAGGCGAGCTTTTCGAGCCGAGCCTTCAAGACGCTCGCCATCGAGCCGTCGCCGGAGGTGATCAGCGAATCGTACTGCGCCGGCGGGATGCCGAGGCCGAACAGCGAAGCCTTACGCGAGGTCGCCCAGCGCAGCAGCCTCTTGTCGAAGACGGGCGCCAGTTCCTCGTTGAAGAAGCGGCGCTGCTCGCCGATATTCTGCGCCTTCATGATGCCGGTCGGGTCGACACCAAACAGCTTGCCGACGCGATGGCCCATGGCGATAAAGAGCCCGAGCAGGCCGGTCTGGTAGAAGTTGCGGTCGAAGACCGAGATGCGGCGGCGGCCGCGCCAGTTGCGGCGCTCCCAGTAGTGGCGGCTGACCGCATCGAGATGCGGTGCGATGAAGCGATCATAGGCATCGGAATTGTGGCTGGTGTCGGCTGCGCCGAAGAAGCGGAACAGGTCGCCTTGCGACGGCAGATGGCGCACCGCTTCCAGCTTCATGCGGTTGAGCGCGATGTGCGCGGCATTGAGATCGACGGCGTCGATCTTGGCCGGCGACCGGGTCAGGTAGGCCAGAATGTTACAGCCGCCCGAGGCGATAGTGACGACGCGATGACCGGCGCCGAGCTGCATGGCGTCCATGTCGACATCCGGGTCTTCCCAGATCTGCGGATAGACCAGACCGGAGAACAGGAAGGCGAAGAGCCGCTCGGAAATGCCGTCCTTCGACAATGCGCGGTTCTGGTAGACGGCCTTTCCGACTTCCTTGCCTCGACGATAAACGAGTTCTCCGGATACGTCCGACATGGAAAGGTGATTCCCCGTTTGCGTTGGCGCAAGCGGGTAGCGCAGCGTCATGACAGGCAGGTGACAGCCTGTTGACGGCAGGCTGTCACGAATTCTTACGCGCTTCCGAAGCCTCCAGGTGTCGGCGTGGTGACGATGACGGCTTCGCCGGCATCGAGCGTGGTCTGGTCGCAGGCCTTGAGGATGTCGACCGAGCCGTCATTGCGCCTGACCTTGGTCGAGCCCGACTCGCCGTCGCCGCCGCCGTCGAGACCCTGGGGCGGCCGGCTTCGATGCGAGGACAGGATCGCGCATTCCATCTTCTCGAGAAAACGGATTGTGCGCCTGGTGCCGTCGCCGGCATTCCACTTGCCCTTGCCGCCGGAACCCTCGCGGATGTGGAAGTCTTCCAACACGACGGGGAAGCGCAGTTCCAGCACTTCCGGATCGGTGAGGCGCGAGTTGGTCATGTGGGTGTGAACGCCGGAGGTGCCGGCAAAACCGCGGCCCGAATTCATCCGGCCGGCCGGTGAGCCGGAGCAGATCGTCTCGTAATACTGGTATTTCTTGTTGCCGAAGGTGAGGTTGTTCATCGTGCCTTGCGCATTGGCCATGGCGCCTATCGCGCCGAACAGCGCGTTGGTGACATGCTGCGAGGTCTCGACATTGCCGGCGACGACGGCGGCGGGGTAGGCTGGCTTCAACATCGAGCCGTCGGGGATGACGATGTTGATCGGCCTGAGGCACCCGGCATTCATCGGGATCATGTCCTCGACCATGACGCGGAAGGCATAGAGTACGGCTGCGCGCGCCACCGGCTCCGGCGCGTTGAAATTGTTCTCCATGACAGGCGAGGTGCCGGTGAAATCGACGGTCGCCTCGCGCTTTTTCCGGTCGACGGTGATCTTCACCCTGATCACTTGGCCGCTGTCGGTCGGGTATTCGTAAGCGGCGCTGTCGGGAAGCCGCTCGATCACGCGGCGCACGCTCTCGGCGGCATTGTCCTGGACATGGCCCATATAGGCCTCGACGACATCGAGGCCGAAATGCGCGACCATCTTGCGCAGTTCCGCCACACCCTTTTCGTTGGCGGCGATCTGCGCCTTGAGATCGGCGATGTTCTGGGCAGGATTGCGCGCGGGGTAGGGATGGTCGGTCAGCAGTGCCTCCAGCTCCGTCTCGCGGAAGCGGCCGCGATCGACGATGCGGAAATTGTCGAACAGCACGCCTTCCTCATCGACCGTTGTCGCGAGCGGCGTCATCGAGCCGGGTGCGGTGCCGCCGACATCGGCGTGATGGCCGCGAGAGGCCGCCCAGAACAGGATCTCGCTCTGGGCATCGTCGAAGACAGGCGTCACCACCGTGATGTCGGGCAGATGCGTGCCGCCATTGTACGGCGCGTTGAGCGCGAAGACGTCGCCGGGATGGATGTCGCCGGAATTCAGGCGGATGACGGTTTCGACGGAACGGTCCATCGAGCCCAGATGCACCGGCATGTGCGGCGCGTTGGCGACCAGCGCGCCATGGCGGTCGAACACGGCGCAGGAAAAATCGAGCCGCTCCTTGATGTTCACCGAATAGGCGGTGTTCTGCAGCGTCACGCCCATTTGCTCGGCGATCGACATGAAGAGGTTGTTGAACACCTCCAGCATCACAGGATCGGCCTCGGTGCCGAGCGCCGCGGCACGCGCTTTCCGTTCCGTGCGGCGGATCACGACGTGGTTGAGACCGGTGATTTCGGCCCGCCAGCCGGGCTCGACGACGATGGTCTGGTTCGGCTCGATGATCAGCGCGGGGCCGGCGACCGTGTTGGATGGCCTCAGGTTTTCACGGCGATAGACGCCGGCCTCGTGCCAGCGGCCCTCGGTATAGATGCGCCGGCTTTCCGAAGGCTTGGGCTCGACTCCTGCCGCTCCGTCAGGGGCGGAGGTTTCAGCCTTGTCCTGTCGAGCGGCCTCCATGCCTTCGACGGCGACGGTTTCTACGACGATCGGCTTGTCGTCATAGATGAACCCGAACTGCGCCCTGTGCGCGGCCCCGAAATCGCTTCTGGCGCGGAAGATCGAGCCATGCTCGAAATTCACCGGCAGGGCCGTGTCGGTGCCGTCGTAGCGGACATGCAGCACGGGCCTCGTCGAAAGCGCCTCCTCGGCAATGCCCTGTTCGCCGAGTTCGGCGACGACCTCGCTGCGCAAGGCTGCGATGAGCGCCTCGATTGCGGTGCGCGATTCCTCGGCAAGCGGCTGCAGCAGGCCCTGCTGGCGCGAGGCGAAGACCGACGAGAGGCCGATGCCGTAAGCGGAAAGCAGGCCGGAAAAGGGATGGATCAGCACCGCTTCCATGCCGAGCGCGTCGGCGACAAGGCAGGCGTGCTGGCCGCCGGCGCCGCCAAAGCAGTTCAAGAGATATTCCGTGACATCGTAGCCGCGCTGCACCGAGATCTTCTTGATGGCGTTGGCCATGTTCTCGACGGCGATGGTGACAAAGCCTTCGGCGACCGCCTCGGGCGAACGGCCGTCGCCGATCTGGGCGGCAAGTGCCACGAAATTCTCGCGAACCGCGCCGGCGTCGAGCGGCTGGTCCTGGCCGGCACCAAAGATCGCCGGGAAGAAATCGGGCTGCAATTTGCCGAGCATGACATTGGCGTCGGTGACGGCGAGCGGGCCGCCGCGCCGGTAGGCGGCGGGGCCGGGATTGGCGCCGGCCGAATCCGGGCCGACGCGGAAGCGTCCCGCCTCGTAATGCAGGATCGAGCCGCCGCCGGCGGCGACCGTGTGGATGCGCATCATCGGCGCGCGGATGCGCACGCCGGCGACCTCGGTATCGAAGGCGCGCTCATATTCGCCGTCATAATGGGCAACGTCGGTCGAGGTGCCGCCCATATCGAAGCCGATGACTTTTTCGAAGCCAGCGAGCTTCGCCGTCTCGACCATGCCGACGACCCCGCCGGCCGGGCCGGAAAGCAGCGCGTCCTTGCCCTGGAACATATCGGCGGCGGTGAGGCCGCCCGACGACATCATGAACATCAGCCGCGGCCCGGCGCCCAACTCGCCCGCTACACGCTGCACATAGCGCGACAGGATCGGCGACAGGTAGGCGTCGACCACGGTGGTGTCGCCGCGGCCGACCAGCTTGATCAGCGGCGAGACCTCGTGGCTGACTGAAATCTGGCTGAAGCCGATCTTGCGGCAGACTTTTGCCACGGCTTTTTCGTGATCCGGGTATTTCCAGGCATGCATGAAGACGATGGCGACCGCGTCGATGCCATCGGCCCTGGCCTGCTCGATCGCCGGGCGGCAGGCGGCGATGTCGAGCAGACGCTCGACGCAGCCATCGGCGCGCACGCGTTCGTCGACCTCGATCACCCGCTCGTAGAGCTGCTCGGGCAGGATGATCTCCTTGGCGAAGATATCCGGCCTTGCCTGGTAAGCGATGCGCAAAGCGTCGCGAAAACCCTTGCTGATGAGCAGCAGCACACGGTCGCCCTTGCGCTCGAGCAGCGCATTGGTGGCAACGGTGGTGCCCATTTTGACGTCGCCGATCGCGTCGGCGGAAATGGCGGCGCCGGCCTTCAGACCCAACAGGTCGCGGATGCCCTGGATGGCTGCGTCCGCATAAGCCTCGGGATTCTCGGACAGGAGTTTTCGAGGGTGCAGCCGGCCCTGCGGATCACGGCCGATGATGTCGGTGAAGGTGCCGCCGCGGTCGATCCAAAAATCCCATTTCCGTGTTTCCGCGGCTGCCGGCATTCTGCTTGTCCACTCATGTCTTCGTGCGCATGTTCTGTTAGTTCGGGATTTCCCCGCCAGCAATTGCAAGTTGATGTTACATATCGAAATGCAACGTTACGAAACCGTCGAGCCTGCTGATGCATTTCCCCTGCGACCGCTCACCGAAACGTGAGCGTCTGTTGAAGGAGACATACCATGAAGAAGCTCATCTTGGCGTCTGTTTCGGCGCTCGCCCTGCTGGGGGTCGCGGCTTGCAGCGACAGTGGCACCGACAATACCACCACCCAGAGCACCAATCCGCCGGCCAACGAGCAGCCGATGAAGCCTGCTTCGCCCGACGCTTCGAAGCCCGCTGAACCGGCTCCGGCAACAAATCCGGCTCCTGCCGCGCCTGCGCAGTAAGATCCGACCACATAAATTCAAGGAAGGCCGGCAATGCCGGCTTTCCTTTTGCTCCACCGATCCCGAAGGTCGCCCATCACCTGCGGCATTGTCCAGGCTTGATAGAACCGCCCGGTTCGCTCTATGAAGCCGGCATGTCGATTTGGGACCGCCTTGGCGACTTCATCGCTCGTGTTTCGTCGTCGGCGTCCTCGGGCGTCGCGGATGTCGTCGAAGCCGTGCGTACCGTGTTTTCCGGCGATCCGGACCTGCGCCGGCGCGTTGCCTTCTCGGTGGCCATGATCGCGCTCTCCGCCAAGATGGCCAAGGCAGACGGCATCGTCACCCAGGACGAGGTGCGCGCCTTCCAGGAAATCTTCGAGGTGCCGCCGAGCGAGACACGCAACGTGGCGCGGCTTTACGATATCGCCAAGCAGGATGTCGCCGGATTCGAGACCTATGCCCAGCGCATGGCGCAGCTTTGCGGCTCCGGCCATGCAAACTGCATGATGCTGGAAGACATACTCGACGGGTTGTTCCACATCGCCAAGGCGGATGGCCTCATCCACGAGCAGGAAGGGCAATTCCTGCATCGGATCGCGGAGATTTTTCAGATCGACGAGGCGCATTACGAGGCGATCCTGTCCAGGCACGTCGATCTTGGCGCCGCCGATCCCTATGTCGTCCTGGGGATCGAGCGGGGCAGGCCGTTCGAGGAGATCAGGAAACGCTATCGCAAGCTGATCTCGGACAATCATCCCGACCGGCTTATCGCGCGCGGCTTGCCGCAGGAATTCATCAAGATCGCCACGACCAGGGTCGCCGCGATCAACGCCGCCTATGAGAGGATCGAGCGGGGCCTCAGGCACGCATGAGCGGTTTTCTGCCCGACCATCCAGAGGCGGAGGTTCGGGTCTCGCCCAATTTCGGCCCGCGCCGCGAGACGCTTCGGCCCGACATGATCGTGCTGCACTATACCGGTATGGCAAGCGGCGCCGGCGCCGAGGCGTGGCTGTGCGACCCGGCGAGCGAGGTGTCTTCGCACTACCTCGTTCATGAGGACGGTCGTATCGTGCAAATGGTGCGCGAGAGCGATCGCGCCTGGCATGCCGGCCAGAGTTCCTGGCTCGGGCGAACCGACATCAACTCCTGCTCGGTCGGCATCGAGATCGTCAATCCCGGGCACATGCTGGGCTACAAGGCCTTCCCGCGGCGGCAGATCGGCGCCGTGATCGAGTTGTGCGCGGGTATCGCGGAACGCCATTCCATTCCCGCGGCAAGGGTGCTCGCCCATTCGGACGTGGCGCCGGGCCGCAAGGTCGATCCGGGCGAGAAATTTCCCTGGAAGACGCTGTTCGCGGCCGGTATCGGACATCTCGTGCCGGCGGCGCCGATAAAGGCGGGCGCTGCACTGAAGGCCGGCGATGCCGGCGCCGACGTTGAAGCACTGCAATCGATGCTGGCGCTCTATGGCTACGGTGTCGAGATATCGGGTGACTATGACCGGCGGACGGAAATCGTGGTGGCGGCCTTCCAGTTACATTTCCGCCGGCGGCTGGTCGACGGCGTGGCGGACAATTCGACGATCCGCACACTGCAGAGGCTCCTGGCTTCCGTAAAGGCAACTCCCGTCAAAAAGTCGCGTCGGGATCCTTAAATTACAATCTGTCACTCAAAGTGAATTGCGCCGCCTTCATTGCCGCCAATTCCGCCTGCAAATGCCCCTTCCGCAAGTTGTCGGGCGTCTATCCCCCCAGGCACCCGATGTTGAGTTGACCTAACTGTGCGAAGTTCTTCGTGCAGCTCTAACAGAACAGGACTACATGCAAAAATTGACCGTTGTAGCGGCAGCCGTTGCTGCCGGAGTGATAAGTTTTGCCTTCAACCAGGCCAACAGTGCCCCGCTGAGCCCCAGGGCGGACAACGGCCTCGCAGCCGTAACGCCAAAGGCAGGCTCGAGCATCAAGACGGCAAAAACCGCGCGGGCTGCTCCGGCAAGGGTTCAGAAGGCCGCCGCAACCCGGGTGACAAAATCGACGGCCAAACGCGCCAAGCGCGGCAGAAAGGCTGTCGATCTCACCACGACGGCCTCGATTAAACCCGGCAAGATCGCCGTGGCGACGCCCGCTGCCGCCGGCGAAGGCCAGTATTCGGCGATCATCGCCCGCTATGCCGCGAGCTATGGCGTGCCGGTGTCGCTAGCCAAGGCCGTCATCAAGATCGAAAGCAACTATCGGCCGAACATGGTCGGCGGCGCCGGCGAGATCGGCCTGATGCAGATCAAGCCGGCGACGGCCCGCATGATGGGTTATACCGGTTCGGCCAAGGGATTGTTCGATCCCGACACCAACATCAAATACGGCATGAAGTATCTCGCCATGGCGCGGGACCTTGGCGGCGGCACCACCTGCGGCACGATCCTGAAATACAATGCCGGCCACGGAGCGACGCGGATGAACCCGGTCTCCGCCGCCTATTGCAGCAAGGTGAAGGTGCAGATGGTGGCGCTGGGCTCGCCGGCCTGACGCTATGCAGCGCGGCGGATTTGTGCAACGCGCGCTTTATGCACGTCGTTGCCCCAAACCGCCGCGCATTTGGGGCGAGGCGCTTTTTCGTTTGCGTTTTCAGCCGGGAATCCCTTTATACGCGCTTGCCAGCTGGCCGGGCGGCCGCACCCGCGGGAGCCGAAAGGTTGCGGGTGAGGAAAGTCCGGGCTCCATGGAGACACGGTGCCGGCTAACGGCCGGCGGGGGCGACCCCAGGGAAAGTGCCACAGAAAGCAAACCGCCGCGGCATTGCCGCGGCAAGGGTGAAAGGGTGGGGTAAGAGCCCACCGCGCGACTGGCAACAGGAGCGGCAGGGCAAACCCCACCGGGAGCAAAACCGAATAGGGGCGGTGCGAGGGGAAACCTTCGAGGGCTGTTTCCGGCCCACCGTCCGGGTTGGTTGCGTGAGGCGCATGGCAACATGCGCCCGAGATGAATGGCCGCCACGTTCTCGTCGCAAGGCGAGGGCCATACAGAACCCGGCTTACAGGCCAGCTGGCATTTTTTCTCGTAACGATAGCTGAACGGGATCAGAAGGTTAGGCCGATGAGCGGGTCTTCTGATTCAAGGGTCCTGCAATACAACCTCCCAATGCTGCCAAACGTGTTCTTGAAGCCGGTGCGATTAAATCGTACCTTCCAAGAAAGGACAGGAGCACGTCATGGGCCAGGTCGATAAACGTAGCATCACGCTTTCGCCGGAACTGGCGCAGGCAGTCGACGATGTGGTCGCCGCGGGCGAATATGCTTCCGCGAGCGAGGTGATCCGCGATGCGCTCAGGCAGTGGAAGGAGCGCCGCGACCTGCTCGGCTACACCGTGGAGGAGTTGCGGGAATTGGTGCAGGAGGGGATCGATAGCGGACCGGCGCTGGACGGTCCCCCCTTAATGGAGCGATTGCGCGCCAGATATTCGAAGATGGCGGAAGCCAAAGGCGCTGACGAGTGAAGTACCGCCTGCTTCCACAGGCACTGGTCGACCTCGAAGCTATCGGCGACTATATCGCCGCCTACAATCCTAATGCCGCAATCCGTTTTGTGGAAACTCTTCAGCGGCGATGGGACTTGCTAACCCTCCATCCCCGATCGGCGCACCGCGCGACGACATCCTGCCGGGCATTCGCCACCTTGTTGTCGGGCAGTACCTTACGTTCTATCGAATTGGCGACGATGCGATCGAAATCCTGCGCGTGTTGCATGGCCGGCGAAGGATCGAGACAGAGGATATGGGACCCTAAAGCGCGTCGCGTTGAAACTGATTCAGGCGACGCGCTTAAGTCTTTGTTTTGATGCGTGTCGTTGTCCGCTCAACTGGCGACTTTGTCCAACGACGCCTCGATCGCCTGCCAAAGCTCCTCGACCGGCTCGCAGCCGATCGACAGGCGCACGAAGCCGGGCGGCACGGCGTCGCCGCGCTTCGAGCGCCGTTCGGCCGAGGTGTGCACGCCACCGAAGGAAGTCGCCGATTCAATCAGCGCGCAATTGTCGATGAACGCCTCGGCCTTCTGTTCCGAGGCCAGTTCGAACGAGATCAGGAAGCCGAAGCGATCCATCTGGGCGCGCGCCAGATTGTGCGAGGCATCGCCCTCGAGGCCGGGATAGCGCAGGCCGCCGACCGCGCGATGGGTTCTCATCTTCATTGCGATCGTTTCGGCCGAGGAGCACATCCGGTCGAAACGCACCTCCAGCGTTTCCAGCCCGCGATGCACAAGCCAGGCCTCGAAGGGACCGGGGATGCCGCCGACCAGGCTGCGCCAGTCGGTCACCTTGGCGATGATGTCGGCATCGCGGCTCGCGACATGGCCGAAAAGCACATCGGAATGACCGTTCACCGCCTTTGTGTCGGCGGAGACGACGATGTCGGCGCCGAGGTCCAGCGGACGCTGGCCGAAGGACGTCATCGTCGTGTTGTCGACGACCAGCAGCCCATCCTGCCTGTGAACGGCTTCGGCCACCGCTGTGATATCGCAGATGTCCAGCCGGGGATTGGACGGCGTCTCGGCAAAAACCAGCCGGTAACCATCGAAGCCGCCGTCGAGGAAGGTTGGCGTCGGCCTGGTGTCGCAGGCAATGCCGAGGGGATTGAGAAAGCGCTCGGCCATGGCGCGCGTGGCGTGATAGCCGTCTGACGGCAGAAGCACGCGGTCGCCTGATTTCAGCAGCGCGAAAAACACCGACGAGATTGCGCCCATTCCGGACGGGAAGGCGACGCACTGCGCGCCTTCGAGGTGGCCAAGCGCGTGCTCGACGGCGCGCCAGGTCGGATTGTCGTAGCGGCCATACTGATCGAAGCCGACCTCTGCGCCCGGCGTGTGGAAGATCGATGCCATGGTCAGCGGCAGCGGGATCGGGTCGCCCTTGGCGAAATCGCGGCTGCGCAAATGGGCAAGCGCCGCGGCGCGGGACTTCGCTTTCTTGGACATCAGGCTTCATCCCTTCGGCTGAATAGAAATTGCCAGAGACGCTATGCGTGCCGGCTGTTTGCGGCAAGCAGCGTCCTTTTGGCCAGAGGGCTCTAAACGCTTCGTTAGGCTTAATGGAGGATAAAGACGAGACGTGCCTTCAGCCTGCGCTTTGTGGTTGTGATGCGCGTGTTTGTGATGCCTGTTCCCGTTGACGCCCATAGTACCCCATGATATCCCGTTCACATCATCAAGCTTTCGTTCCGCGTCAGGGTGAAGCGTACGCCAATCGGGCAGCCGCGGCGGCTGCGCGTTTGCCGGTTTTCGCCCCGGTGAATGAAGCGATTTGCCGCGAGTGCGGCGAGGGCGCGGAGAACAACATGGGAAGGGGTGCGGCGGCGGAAGCGGCTGTAGCGTTCATTGGACCGATTTCTGTCAAACGCGGTAAACAGGATCGATGCGAAGGGGCGGGTCTCCGTTCCGGCGCATTTCCGTGCGGTGGTTCAGAAACGCGGCTATTCGGAGCTTTACGCGCTGCGTTGCCTGGACCTGGCGGCCATGGATGTCGGCGGACTCGACCTGCTCGACCGCTACGAGCAGCGGATCGCGCTGGAGGATCCCTTTCTGCAGACGGCGGACGATATGTCGTTCTTCTGCCATGGCGACGGGACGTTCCTGAAGCTCGATCAGGATGGCCGCATCACCATGAGCGACTTCATCCGCGAGCATACGGGCATCTCGAACGAGGTGGCCTTTGTCGGCCGCGGCAATTTCTTTCAGATCTGGGAGCCGGGACGGCTTTCCGCCTATGGGGCGCAGGCGCGCGCCAGGCTTTTGCAGCTTCGGCAGGGGACGAATCCCGGGGAGCGATCGGAATGATGGCTGGCCACGGCGATGATCCTCACGCCGTTGGCGGACCGGCCCGCCACATTCCGGTCCTCCTTGCCGAGGTGCTCGACGCGCTTGCACCGCAGGCCGGCGAGACGATCGTCGACGGGACATTCGGTGCCGGCGGCTACACCAGCGCCATCCTCGATCGCGGCGCCTCCGTCATTGCCATCGACCGCGACCCGGACGCAATCGCGGCGGGCAAGGCGCTGGAGCGGCAGGCCGGCGGCCGGCTGAGGCTTGTCCAGGCGCCGTTCTCGACGCTGGACGAACATGTCGAGGACGCCGACGGCGTGGTGCTCGACATCGGTGTTTCCTCCATGCAGCTCGACCAGGCGGAGCGCGGCTTTTCCTTTCGCGCCGATGGGCCGCTCGACATGCGCATGGCGCAGTCGGGGCTTTCCGCCGCCGACGTCGTCAACACCTTCAAGGCCGGCGATCTTGCCCGCATCTTCGGCTTTCTCGGCGAGGAGCGCCATGCAGGCCGCATCGCACGCATGATCGAGAGCCGGCGCGAGAAGAGACTGTTCGAGCGCACGCTCGATCTCGCCGACGCCATCGAAACGCATATCGGACGCGGACCCAAGGACAAGATCCATCCGGCCACGCGCGTCTTCCAGGCGTTGCGCATCTTCGTCAATGACGAGCTTGGCGAGCTTGCAAGGGCGCTGCTGGCGGCCGAGCGGGCGCTGAAGCCAGGCGGCCGACTTGCCGTGGTGACCTTCCATTCCCTGGAAGACCGTATCGTCAAGCGCTTCATCGCCGACCGTTCCGAAGCCGCCAGCGGCTCGCGACACATGCCCGACGCGCCGCAGCGCGCCGCGACTTTCCGTAAAGCTGGCGGCGGCGTGACGCCGGGGGAGGCCGAGATAGCGGCCAACCCGCGAGCGCGCTCGGCCAGGCTGCGCGCTGCGATCCGCACAGATGCCCCGGCGCGTGCGGGCGATTTTTCGATTTTCGGCCTTCCAAAGCTTCCCGCCGTCGAACGGCCGGGAGAGAGGTGAGCACGTGTTTCGTACCAGCGACATAGTCCTGATCGCCGTCATGGTCTCGGCCGCGGCCCTGACCTACAAGACCAAGCGCGAGGCCGAGGAGCAACTGGCGTCCGTGCAGAAGATCCAGGCGCAGATCCGCTACGAGGAAGCCACGATCGATCTTCTCAAGGCGGATTGGAGCCTGCTTACCCAGCCGTCGCGGCTGCAGAAGCTTGCCGACGTCTACAAGAGCCAGCTGGGCCTCGAACCGGTCGGCGCACGCCAGATCGGTGGCCTTGACGACATTCCGGTGAAACCGCTGACCATCGAGGACCTTTCCTCTCAGCGGCTTGGCGGCATGGCCGACAGTTCCGGCAATGGACCTGGGGACGACAAGGACCCCGTCGTCACGGGGAGCACGGTGCAATGATCAGCGGGCTTCCAAGGATCGGCGACCTGCTGAAACGCCGGAAGAAGACCGTCGAGGACGGCTCAATCGTCGTCGACGCCGCGCGCAAGGCAACGGGCGGCAAGGCCAGGACCCGCATCGTCATGACGATGGCGGTGTTCTTCACCCTCTATTCCACGATTGCCGGCAGGCTTGTCTATCTCGGCCTGCAGAATCCGGACCTGTCCGACGGCCCGCAGAGCAGGGTCACCGCGTCGCGTCCCGATATCGTCGACCGCAACGGCGAAGTGCTGGCGACCGACATCAAGACCGCGTCGCTGTTTGCCGAGCCGCGGCGCATCGTCGATGCCGACGAAGCGATCGAGAAATTGTCGACCGTGCTGCCGGAGATCGACTACGAGCAGACCTACCGCAAGCTCAAGAGCGGCGCCGGCTTCGTCTGGCTGCAGCGCCAGCTGACGCCGAAGCAGCAGGCCGACATCATGGCGCTGGGCGTTCCCGGCCTCGGCTTCCGCACCGAAAAGCGCCGCTTCTATCCGAGCGGCGAGACCTCGTCCTATATCGTCGGCCTGACCAATATCGACAACCAGGGCATCTCCGGCATGGAGAAGTATATCGACGAGCAGGGGCTGAGCGACCTGCAGGCGTCGGGCCTTGCCATAGCCAAGGACCTCAAGCCGGTCAGGCTTTCGATTGATCTGCGCGTCCAGCATGTGGTGCGCGACGAGATCGCCGCCGGGCTGGAGCGCTATCGCGCCATGGGCGCCGGCGCCGTCGTGCTGAACATCAAGACGGGCGAAGTGATGGCGATGGCCTCGGTGCCGGACTTCGACCCGAACAATCCGTACAATGCCCAGGACAAGGACCGGCTGAACCGCATGTCGGCGGGCCTCTACGAGATGGGCTCGACCTTCAAGAGCTTCACCTCGGCGATGGCGCTCGATTCCGGCAAGGCGACGATGAACAGCCGCTTCGACGCGTCGCATCCGATCCGGGTCGGCCATCAGGCCATTCACGATTTCCACGGCAAGAACCGCGTGCTGTCGCTGCCGGAGGTGTTCCTCTATTCGTCCAACATCGGCTCGGCCAGGGAGGCAGAGCTTGTCGGCATCGAGGGGCACCGCGAATTCCTGCACCGCCTCGGCATTCTCGACAGGATGCAGACCGAGCTGCCGGAGGTCGCGCGCCCGACCGAGCCCAAGGTCTGGAAACAGGTCAACTCGTTCACCATCGCCTTCGGCCATGGCGTGTCGACGACGCCGCTGCAAGCCGCCGTCGGCTGCGCGGCGCTGATGCAGGGCTATCTGATCCAGCCGACATTCCTGGTCCGCAGCGAACAGGAGGCGATGGCGGTGGCCAAGAAAGTGGTCAGCGACAAGACGGTCGAAGGCATGCGCTATCTCTATACGCTCAATGCCGAGAAGGGCTCGGCCAGGAACGCCAGGGCCCCCGGCTACCGGGTTGGCGGCAAGACCGGAACGGCCGAGAAGGTCATCAACGGCCGCTACTCCAAGGAGTTGAATTTCAACACCTTCGTCGCCGCCTTCCCGATGGACGATCCGCAATTTCTGGTGTTCACGATCGCCGACGCTCCGCATCCGGAAAAGCCCGGGATGACGGACGTCGCCGCCAACAATGCTGGGGTTATCGCCGGCAATATTATCAGGCGCTCGGCGGCCATGCTTGGCGTGAAGCCAGATTTCAGCCATGAAAATGGTGCAACGCTGGTTTCCTATCAGTGATTCTTGGGGCGCGCCGGCAACTGCGCGCTATTTTGTTGCAGTGAACGGGACTCAATGCATCTAAAAGATCTAGCCGGTATCCTGCCTGTCGAGGGAACAGCTTCCCGCGATCTGGAGGTTACCGGACTTTCCTCCGATTCCCGCGCGGTCAAGACCGGCGTCGTCTTCTTTGCGCTTGCCGGCAGCAAGGCCGATGGCTCTGCCTATGCCGCCGATGCCGCCAGCCGGGGTGCCGCCGCAATCGTCACAGGCAAGGGCGCGGCGGTTTCCGGCCTGTCGATCCCGGTTCTTGCCGTCGATGATCCGCGCCATGCGCTGGCGCTCGCCGCCGCCCGCTTCTTCGGCCGCCAGCCTGAGAACATGGTCGCCGTCACCGGCACCGCCGGCAAGACATCCGTCGCCGCCTTCACCCGCCAGATCTGGGAGCAGGCTGGCTTTGCCGCCGCCTCGATCGGCACGACCGGTGTGGTGGCGCCCGGCCGCAACGAATATGGCTCGCTGACCACGCCCGACCCGGTGGCGCTGCACCGGTTGCTCAAGGAACTGGCGGATGCCGGCGTGACCCATGCCTCGATGGAAGCCTCGAGCCACGGCCTCGACCAGCGTCGTCTCGACGGCGTGAAGCTCGCGGCCGGCGCCTTCACCAATCTCGGTCGCGACCACATGGACTACCATCCGACGGTCGATGATTATCACCGCGCCAAGCTGCGCCTGTTCGACACGCTGCTGCCGAAGGGCGCGCCCGCGATCGTCTTTGCCGACGACCCGTGGTCGGAGCCGACGATCAAAGCCGCAAAGGCGGCGGGTCTCAATGTCCTGACCGTCGGCCGCCATGGCGATTTCCTGACGCTGAAGCGGGTGGAGCATGAGCGCCATCGCCAGCGCGCCGAGGTCGTGGCCGACGCCGTGCTCTACGAGATCGACCTGCCTTTGGCCGGCGATTTCCAGATCGCCAACGCGCTGGTCTCGGCGGGGCTTGCCATCGCGACTGGAACGCCGGTGGATAAAGCTTTGGCCGCCCTGGAAAAATTGAAGGGTGCGCCTGGCCGGCTCGACCTCGTCGGCGCCACCGCCGCTGGCGCTCCTGTCTATGTCGACTATGCCCACAAGCCCGACGCGCTGGAGAACGTGCTGACCTCGGTCCGACCTTTCACCACGGGCCGCGTCATCGTGGTGTTCGGCTGCGGCGGTGACCGCGATCGGGGAAAAAGGCCGATCATGGGCGAGATCGCGACGCGGCTCGCCGACATCGTCATCGTCACCGACGACAATCCGCGCACGGAAGTGCCCGAGACCATCCGCGCGGCCATCCTCGCCGCGGCGCCCGGCGCCATCGAGATCGGCGACCGCCGCAAGGCGATCCATGAGGCGGTGGCGATGCTGCGCGCCGGCGATACGCTTATCGTCGCCGGCAAGGGGCATGAGGAAGGCCAGACCATCGGCGCTCAGACCTTCCACTTCTCCGACCACGAGGAAGTGCGCGATGCGCTGAAGGAGCGCGCCGCATGAACCTGCTGTGGACGTCGGAAGCGCTGGTCGAAGCCATGGAAGGCAGGCCCATCGGCTCGCTGCCGGAGGGCATCACCGGTATTTCGATCGACAGCCGCAGCCTGGAGCCGGGAAACGCCTTCTTCGCCATCAAGGGCGAGGCGATGGACGGCCATGATTTCGCGACAGCCGCGGTCAAGGCCGGAGCGGCCGTGCTGGTCGTCGCCGAGGGCAAGCTGCCCTCGCTCGGCCGGCTGACGGCGCCGATGATCGTCGTGCAGGACGTGCTTGCGGCCCTTGAGAAGCTCGGTGTGGCGGCCCGCGCCCGCTCGAAGGCCCGGATCATCGCGGTCACCGGCTCGGCCGGCAAGACAACCACCAAAGAAGCGCTGCGCCATGTGCTGTCGGCGGTCGGCAAGGTGCACGCCTCGGCGCAGTCGTTCAACAATCATTGGGGCGTGCCGCTGACGCTGGCGCGTATGCCGCAGGACTGCGACTTCGCGATCTTCGAGATCGGCATGAACCATTCCGGCGAGATCAGGCCGCTGGTCAGGATGGTCAGGCCGCATGTCGCCATCGTGACGATGATTGCCGCCGCCCATCTCGGCTTCTTCAAGAATCTGGACGAGATCGCCAGGGCGAAGGCGGAGATCTTCGAGGGCTTGGAGCCCGACGGCGCCGCGCTGCTCAATCGTGACGACCAGCGCTGGAAGCTGCTTGAGAAGATGGCGAAGGAGGCCGGCGTCGAGCACGTCTTCGGCTTCGGCGAGAATGCCCGTTCAACCTTCCGGCTGACCGGCTGCGAGCTCTACGCCGATCACTCAGACATCACCGCCAAAATCGGCAAGCAGGATGTTGCAGCGCGTGTCGGGGCTCCCGGTCGCCACATGGTGCAGAATGTATTGGCCGTGCTGGGTGCTGCCAAGCTCGTCGGCGCCGATCTCGACAAGGTTGCGGCGGCGCTTGCCGACCTGTCGCCCGAACGCGGGCGTGGCCGGCGCCATGTCCTGCGCCATCCAAATGGACCGATCACGCTGATCGACGAGAGCTACAACGCCAATCCGGCGTCGATGGCGGCGGCGATGGCGCTGCTCAACGCTACGCCCGTCTCGGGGGAGGGCCGGCGCATCGCGGTGCTGGGTGACATGCTGGAGCTTGGCGGCCATTCGGCGAAGCTCCATGCGGCGCTGGCCGAACTGATCGTCGGCACAGGCACGCGCAATGTCTTTCTCGGCGGGCCGGAAATGCAGGCGCTGGCCGAGGTTTTGCCGGCCGATGTCCAGACCGAGCACCGGGCAGGCGTCGAGGAACTGAAGCCGATCGTGATCGCTGCGCTCAGGCCCGGCGACGTGGTGATGGTCAAATCGTCGAAAGGCATCGGCTTTTCAAAGCTGGTCGAGGCATTGCTCGGCAAATTTCCGGCGGAAGCCACAAACATTGAACCGACTTGAGGTCGGCTCCGGGGGACGGAAGGACCATGTTCACACTGCTCGTCGATTTCGCGGACAAGATCTCGTTCTTCAACGTCTTCCGCTACATCACCTTCCGCAC
>NZ_RZRY01000460.1:0-5159 GCF_003998035.1 Mesorhizobium sp. M2A.F.Ca.ET.039.01.1.1
ATCGTCGGCAGCAAGGCTGAGCTCGTCTCGATCCCGCTCACCGCGATGACCGAAAAGGACGGCAAGCAGATCGTCTGGACAGTGGACCGCGCCTCCGACACCGTGCATCCGCGCCCGATCAAGGTCGCCAACTTCACCGCCGACGGCGTCACCGTGGCCGACGGCCTGAAACAGGGCGATGTCGTGGTCGCGGCAGGCACCCAGTTCATGACCGAAAACCTGAAGGTCAAGCTTTCCGGCGACGCCCAGCAATCCGCCTCGGCGGCAGAGGATGTCGCAACCACCGGCAGCCTGCACTAGCCAGGCGTAACAGACGCCTTTCCCGCTCTCGCTGCTTCGAGCCACGAGCCGGGGAAGGGCATGGGTTCCGGGCGGCGAACACCCGATCGCGGGATGCCGGCATGTTGGCTCCCCCCCGCGGCAGTGCCGCGTCCAGCGCGATTTGCGAGTCTCTCTCCGCTTGAGGGTCTCGCCGCCCGGAAACCCGACCGAGAATTCACGGGCAATGCCAGCTATGCATTGCCGGCCAATTGGACTGGACTTGCGCCATGACCACCACGACCGACAGCAGCACTGAAAAGCGCCCCTTCAATCTCTCGCGCTGGGCGATCGGACATCCGAGCATCGCGCGCTTCCTGTTCGGGTTGATCATCCTGGCCGGCGCGATGGGCCTGATGCGCATGGGCCAGAAGGAAGACCCGGACTTCACCTTCCGCATCATGGTGGTGCAGGCGATCTGGCCCGGCGCCTCGATCCAGGACATGGAGGACCAGGTCGTCAACAAGATCGAGCGCAAGCTGCAGGAAACGCCGCATCTCGATTTCGTGCGCTCCTACACGCGTGCCGGCAGCACCATCATCATGCTGCAGGTGAAAGGCGACACCAATGCCGAGGAGGTGAAGGACGCCTTCTATCAGGTGCGCAAGAAGGTCGGCGACATTTCCAATGAGTTGCCGCAAGGCCTGCTCGGTCCGTATTTCAACGACGAGTTCGGCGACACCTTCATCACCTTGCATTCGATCAGCGGCGACGGCTTCACCTATCCGGAGCTGAAGAAGTTCGCCATCCAGGCGCGCGATATGCTGTTGACGACGCCCGGCGTCGAGAAGGCCGTCATCATCGGCGACCAGCCGGAGAAGATCTATATCGACGTCTCGTCCAAGGCGCTGGCCGAGCGCGGCCTGACCATCGTCGACTTGCAGAACGCCGTGAAGGGGCAGAACGCTGTCGATCCGGCGGGCTCGGTCGACACCGGCCTGCGCTCGGTGCGCATCTCGGTCGAGGGCGACGTCACCAAGGCCGCGGATATCCGCGAGCTCAGGCTGCGCTCCGGCAATCAGGTGACGCGTCTCGGCGATATCGCCACCGTCTCGTCCGGTCTCGAAGACCCTTATGAGCGCAAATACCGTTTCAACGGCCATGAGAGCGTCCAGGTCGGCGTCGTCATGGCCAAGGGTTTCAACGTCAGGGACGTCGGCAAGGATGTCGAGGCGACCTACCAGCGCTTCGAGGCCGGGCTGCCCTACGGCGTTTCGGTCGACCAGATCTCGGATCAGCCGGAGGTGGTCAAGGACGCGGTGAGCGAATTCATGGAAGCGCTCGGCGAAGCGCTGCTCATCGTGCTCGCCGTGTCGCTGCTGTCGATCGGCTGGCGCTCGGGCCTGGTGATCGCCATCGCCATCCCGCTGGTTCTGGCCGCCACCTTCGCCATCATGTACGAGATCGGCATCGACCTGCAGCGCATCTCGCTCGGCGCTTTGATCATCGCGCTCGGTCTCCTGGTTGACGACGCCATGATCGTCGTCGAGATGATGGAACGAAAGCTCGAGGAAGGGCTGGTCAAGATCGAGGCGGCGAGCTTCGCCTATACATCGACCGCCTTCCCGATGCTCACTGGAACGCTGATCACCACGGCGGGCTTCATCCCGGTCGGCTTCGCGGCATCCACTGCCGGCGAATATGTGCGCACGCTGTTCTATGTCGTCGGCATCGCGCTGATCGTGTCGTGGTTCGTCGCGGTCTATTTCACGCCGTGGCTGGGCTACATGATCCTCAAGCAGCGCAAGCATGCCGGCACCCACCACGATGTCTTCGACACTGGCTTCTACCGCCGCCTGCGCGCGACGGTCGCCTGGGCCGTGCGCCACCGCATCATCGTTCTGGTGATGACCCTGGTCACCTTCGCCACCAGCCTGTGGGCCTTCCAGTTCATCCCGCAGAATTTCTTCCCGCAATCCTCGCGTCCGGAAATCCTCGTCGATCTCTGGCTGCCGGAAGGCACCTCGATCAAGGAGGTCGAGAACCAGGCCAAGGCGCTGGAAGCGAAAATGATGGACGATCCCGACAAGCGCTTCATCGCCACCTATATCGGCGAAGGTGCCCCGCGCTTCTTCCTGCCCCTCGACCAGCAGCTCAGGAATCCCAACTTCGCCCAGCTCCTGGTGATGGCCAAGGACGAGCCGGCGCGCGAGCGGCTGATCGTCAAGATGCGCGGCATCCTCGCCAAGGACTTCCCCTCGATCCGCGGCAAGGTCGACCGCCTGTTCCTTGGACCGCCGACGGGCTGGCCCGTGCAGATGCGCATCATGGGTCCGGACCGCAAGGAGGTGCGCCGCATCGCCGACGAGGTGAAGGCGAAGTTCCAGGCCAACCCGCTGCTCGGCGCCATCCATGACGATTGGCTGGAAACGGTGCCGGCAATGAAGCTGGTGATCGACCAGGATCGTGCTCGCGCCCTTGGCGTAACCTCGCAGCGCATCCGCCAGGTGCTGCAGGCCACCATGTCCGGCGCGGCGCTCGACGACTTCCGCGACGGCGAGGAGACGGTGTCGATCGTCGCCCGCGAGCCGGAGGCGACCCGCCATCTCCTGTCTTCGGTCGACTCCGTCTACATCCCAACCGACTTCGGCGGCTCGGTGCCGCTCTCGCAGGTGGCCAAGGTCGTGCCGGTCATGGAGCAGGGCGTCGAATGGCGACGCGACCGCCTGCCGACGATCAGCGTGCGCGCCACGTTGCCGGACGGCGTGCAGTCGAACGACGTCGTCACCAAGATGTACAACGACATGAAGGACCTGCGCGCCGGCCTAGCGCCCGGCTACAAGATCGAGATCCAGGGCGGCGCCGAGGATTCGGCCGAGAGCCAGGCTTCGATCGCCGCCAAGGCGCCGATCATGCTGGCCATCATCGTCGTGCTGCTGATGGTCCAGCTGCAGCATTTCGGCAAGTCGATGCTGGTGCTCGCCACAGGTCCGCTCGGCATCATCGGCGCCGCCGCGGCGCTGCTGATCAGCGGCGCGCCCTTCGGCTTCGTCGCCATCCTCGGCGTCATCGCGCTGCTCGGCATCATCATGCGCAACTCGATCATCCTGGTCGACCAGATCGATCAGGACATCGCGGCAGGCATGGACCAATCGGAAGCGATCGTGGGTGCGGCGGTGCGCCGCTTCCGGCCGATCATGCTGACGGCGCTGACCGCCGTGCTGGCGCTGATCCCGATCTCGCGCGCCGTCTTCTGGGGACCGCTCGCCTACGCCATGATGGGCGGCATCCTGGTCGCGACCGTGCTCACCATTCTGGTGCTGCCGGCCGGCTACGCGCTGTTCTTCGGCCGTGCGCCGAAGAAGGCCAAGACCGACGAGCAGGCGCCGGAGCCGGAGAAGATCGAAGGCATCGAACGGCCGCAGCTGGCACTGGCCGCGGAATAAAGCATGATCCCTAAAAGTGCATAGCGGTTTTTGCTGCGCTGACCTTCGGTTCAAAAGAGATCATGCTCCAACGATAAGGTGGCAACCTTGGATCATCCGCCATCGGCGAAAGCCGGTGGCGGATGATCCGCATAAAGGCCAGCCGGGCGAAAATGCTCCGCGGCAGGGCTTCGGCAAAACAGAATTCCTTTTCAGCGGCGCGATGCAGGCCGATCCTGCGCTAATATCGGAGCGGCAACGCTCGTCATCGCTGGATCATTCCTCATGTCAGAAAAACGGCAATTGCGGCTCGGCGCCTTCATGCGCCCCGTCAGTCTTCACACCGGCGCCTGGCGTTACCCGGGCGCTTATCCCGACGCCAACTTCAACTTCGCGCATCTCAAGCGTTTCGCGCAGACGCTCGAGGCGGCCAAGTTCGACGCCTTCTTCATGGCCGATCATCTGGCGGTGCTCAACATGCCGATCGAGGCGCTGCGGCGCAGCCACACGGTAACGTCCTTCGAGCCGTTCACGCTGCTCTCGGCGCTTGCCGCCGTCACCGACCACATCGGCCTGGTCGCCACCGCTTCGACCACCTTCGACGCGCCCTATCACATCGCCCGCCGCTTCGCCTCGCTCGACCATATCAGCGGCGGACGCGCCGGCTGGAACATCGTCACCACGTCCAATCCCGACGCGGCGCTGAATTTCGGCCTCGACGAGCATGTCGAGCATGACGAGCGCTACCACCGGGCGCGCGAGTTCTACGATGTCGTTACCGGGTTGTGGGACAGTTTTGCCGACGACGCCTTCATCCGCGATGCGGAGAGCGGGCTCTATTTCGATCCGGCGAAACTCCATGTGCTCGACCACAAGGGCGAGCATCTGTCGGTGCGAGGGCCACTCAACATCGCCAGGCCGGTGCAGGGCTGGCCGGTCATCGTCCAGGCCGGCGCGTCTGACGTCGGACGCCAACTGGCCGCCGAGACGGCGGAGGTGATCTTCGCTGCGCCGCCCGACCTGGCATCCGGCCAGCGCTTCCTTGCCGACGTGAAAGGCCGAGCGGAAAAACTTGGCCGCGCGCGCGACGACATCAAGATCCTGCCCGGCGCCTTCGTCATCGTCGGCGACAGTGTCGAGGAGGCGCGGGCCAAGCGCGCGAAGCTCGACAGCCTCGTCTATTACGAGAGCGGCATCGCCTCGCTGTCGATCGCGCTCGGCCACGACGCGTCCGGTTTCGATCCGGACGGACCGTTGCCAGACATTCCGGAGACCAATGCCTCGAAGAGCAGCCGCGAACGCGTCATTGAACTGGCGCGCAGTGAAAACCTGACCGTTCGCCAGCTAGCGCAGCGGCTCGGCGGCTATTCCGGACTGGCTTTCGTTGGTACCCCGAAAACCATCGCCGACGAGATGGAGGAATGGCTGCTCACCGACGGTTCCGATGGCTTCAATGTCATGTTCCCCTATCTGCCC
>NZ_RZRY01000461.1:0-5159 GCF_003998035.1 Mesorhizobium sp. M2A.F.Ca.ET.039.01.1.1
CCGCGAGACAGGCCGCAGGGAAAGATGGTCCAGCTTAAAAAAAGTCGTGGCGGAAGCGAGGCAAAAATAGCAATTTCGGCCCGGCCAACGCGGCGCCTTCCAGCAATAGGGAAAACCAATGAGCGAAACAATCGAAAAGCGGCTAAGCGATCTTGGCGTGGCCATTCCGGCCGCCGCCGCGCCCGCCGCCAACTATGTGCCCTATTGCCGGACCGGCAACATGCTCTTCACCGCCGGCCAGCTGCCGCTGAAGGACGGCAAGCTGCAGGCAAGCGGGCTGCTCGGCCGCGACATCGACACCGCCGCCGGCAAGGAAGGCGCGAAATTCTGCGCCATCAACATCCTGGCGCAGGCCAAGGCGGCGCTCGGTGATCTCGAGAGGATCCGGCGCGTGGTCAAGATCACTGTCTTCGTCGCCTCCGCTCCTGATTTCGTCGAGCAGCATCTTGTTGCCAACGGCGCCTCCGACTTCCTGGTCGCGGCACTCGGCGAGCGTGGCAAGCACGCCCGATCCGCCGTCGGCACCGCCTCGCTGCCGCTCAACGCCGCGGTCGAAATCGAAGCGATCTTCGAAGTCGAGTGATGCCCAACATGACCGATCTCTCCTGGCTGATTGCCCGCCCCGTCGCGCATCGCGGCTTTCACGACATGAACAAGACCCGCTGGGAGAACACGCTGTCGGCCTTCGCCGCGGCGGCCGAACGCGGCTATGCCATCGAATGCGACGTGCATCTCTCGTCGGATGGCGTCCCGGTGATCATCCATGACGGCGACCTGAAGCGCCTGACTGGCGAGGACGGCTTCATCTGGCAACGCACCGCAGCCGAACTGGCGACGCTCAGGATCGGCGGCACCAAGGACCATGTGCCGACGCTGCAGGAAGCGCTCGACCTGATCGACGGCCGCGTGCCGCTGGTGGTCGAGCTGAAAGGCGTTCCCGGCCATGACGCGGGCCTGGTGGCAGCCGTCGGCCGGCTGCTCAAGCGCTACAAGGGCAAGGTGGCCATCATGTCGTTCGATCACTGGCTGATCCGCGACTTCGCCAGGGACGCGCCGGGCATCCCCGGTGGGCTGACCGCCTATGGCAAGGACAACCAGCTGATCGAGGCGCATTTCGCCATGCTCGCGCATGACCTCGCCTTCACCTCCTACGCCGCCGGCGACCTGCCGAACCCTTTCGTCAGCTTCGTGCGTGAAAAGCTGAAGATGCCCGTTATCACCTGGACCGTGCATGACCAGCCGGCGGTCGACCTCACCTTCAAATATGCCGACCAGATGACCTTCGAGGGTTTCGAACCCGGCCTGGTAAGAGTCGCTTGAGCCGGGTGCCTCAAACGTGACTTGTAGCTGCCCCGGCGAAGCTTAAATAAGCCCCATGGATCAAGGCGACGACGATGATGGACGGGCAGCGAACGCGGATTATGCGATCCGCGTCGCGGCAGGCATCGGCGCGTTCACATGCGAGGAATGGGACGGCTTTGCCGGGACCACGCGCGGCGATAAAGAAAACGGCTACAACCCGCTGGTTTCATTCGCTTTTCTGAGCGCCTTGGAAGATTCCGGCTGCGCTGTTCGGCGCACCGGCTGGCAAGGTCATCACCTTAGACTTGAAACCGCGCAAGGCGGGCTTCTCGGCGCTGTCCCTTGTTATCTCAAATCGCACAGCCAGGGGGAATATGTCTTCGACCATGGCTGGTCCGACGCCTTCGAGCGCGCCGGCGGCCGCTACTATCCCAAGCTGCAATGCTCGGTGCCGTTCACGCCGGTGACCGGCCCTCGCCTGCTCGTCAGCAGGGGCGAGGACGCAGGCGCCGTGAAGGCAGGCCTGGCGGAGGGGTTGAAACTCGTGACCGACAAGCTCGGCGTCTCTTCCGCGCATGTCACCTTCGCAAACGAGCCCGACGTGGCGACGCTGGAGGCGGCGGGGTTCCTGCATCGCACCGACCAGCAGTTCCATTTCTTCAATGAAGGCTTTTCGACCTATGACGACTTCCTCGCCACCCTTGCCTCGCGCAAGCGCAAGGCGATGAAGAAGGAGCGCCGCGAGGCGCTTGCCGAGGGCATCTCGATCGACTGGCTGACCGGCAAGGATATCACCGAAAGCACCTGGGATGACTTCTTCGCCTTCTACATGGATACCGGCGGCCGCAAATGGGGCAGGCCTTATCTCAACCGGCAGTTCTTCTCGCTGATCGGCGAGCGCATGGCCGAGGACATTCTTCTGGTGATGGCCAAGCGCAATGGCCGCTACATTGCCGGCGCCATCAACTTCATCGGTTCCGATGCGCTCTATGGCCGCAACTGGGGCTGCATCGAGGACCACCCTTTCCTGCATTTCGAGGTCTGCTACCACCAGGCCATCGACTTCGCCATCGAGCACAAGCTCAAGGTGGTGGAGGCAGGCGCGCAGGGCGAGCACAAGCTGGCGCGCGGCTACCGTCCGGTGACCATGCATTCGGCGCACTACATTTCGCATCCCGGCTTACGCAACGCCGTCGCCGATTATCTCAGGCGCGAGCGGCGCGAGGTCGAACGCATGGGCGAGTATCTCGAAGAGCACACGCCCTTCCGCAAGGATCTCGGCGAATAATCCTGGGCAGCGAAGGCAGCTTGGCGGTCGATCTCGCCTGAGCGCCTTGCCGCCCACCGGCGGCTTCGCTACACCGGACGGCGAACGCAATTGGGAGTGTCACCCCATGGCCGAAGCCTATGATCCCGGCAACATCTTCGCGAAAATCCTGCGCGGCGAGATCCCCTCGCACGGCGTCTATGAGGACGACGCGGTGGTCGCCTTCATGGATGTGATGCCGCAAGGCACGGGCCACACGCTGGTCGTGCCGAAGGCGCCGTCGCGCAACATCCTCGACGCCGATCCGGCAACGTTCGCCGCGCTGTTCGCGGTCGTGCAGAAGGTGGCGGTGGCGGTGAAAAAGGCCTTCAACGCCGACGGCGTCACCATCATGCAGTTCAACGAGCCGGCTTCCGGGCAGACCGTCTATCACCTTCATGTCCACGTCGTTCCGCGCTTCGAGGGCGTGCCGTTGAAGCCGCATCCCGGACAGATGGAAAAGCCGGAGGTGCTGGCCGAGAATGCCGGCAAGATCCGGGCGGCTCTGGCGGGCTGAGATGGGGCGAAATCAAAAGTTCAGATAAAGTCCCGCCAGAAGCAAAAACTCGGCTGTGGCGATGCCGACGACCATGCGCTTTCCCGACGCCAGATAGGCGACGAAACCCAGGGCCGCCGCCGCTATCCTCAAGCCAAGCGAAGTGTGCGCCAGCGCGCCGCCTGGAAAGACAATCAGGTTGCCGATGACGGCGGCAACAAGCGCCGTCGCCATGGTGCGAACCAGCACCAACAGGTCTGAATCTTCGGAAAGCTTGCCGCCAAGATAGACGCCGAGGAAGCGCCAGATATCCGTCGCGGCGAAACCGGCGACGAGAATGAACATGTATGGCCACCACCAGGCGCCGCTGGAAAAGTAACTCACGCTGCGCGCACCTTGCGCCGCCACAATTGCAAGCCACAGGCGACCGTGCCGCCGATCAGTCCGGCAACCAGCAAATCGATCTGCGGCAACACTATGTGGAAGACCGGTCCGAGGACGAGGCCCAGGACCATTGCGACATGCCCTGCCCGCTCGCGTGCGGACCCCCACAACGAGGTCAGGAAATACATCGGCGTCAACATCAGCAACGCCGCCGAAACGGCGGACGGCAGCGCATCCGCCACTGCATAAACGACGGTCACGACGATGACATTCGTCGTCACCAGCGTGCCGCCGAGGCCGGCATAGTAAGTCGTACGCATTTGAGGCGGGACGCGCTTGAGGCGCTCCATGGCCAGCACCCAGGAGGTCACGGCCACGAAATGCGCCAGGAGGTAGAGCACGCATTGCCGGGTTTTCCCGGTGCGCATCTCGGGTGCCAGCGCCATCACCATCGGCATCAGACGTATGGCGGACAACGTGACGGCGAACATCGCCGCCGGCAGCGCCGCTCCCGATGCGATCGCACTCACCAGCACGACCATGGATGGCAGCGCCCACACCGTTCCGGTCATGAAAGCGGCCTGTGCCACCGTGACCCCGGCGTCTTTCGCCAGGGCGGCAAAGCCAATGAACGAGCTGACGAGGATCAGGCCAGGCAGGGAAAAGGCCGCGCGGGCACCACGCAGGAACCAAGTGGAACGAGGCGCTGTGACGTTCGAGGTCCAAGTCGACATGTGCCGGCCATAGCATGCGCGGCCACAGGATGCGACCGCACCGACACGGGCGCATCGTCTTTCCATTGATCCAGGAAAATCCGTTGGCGGTTGGAGGACATCGGCCACGCGCACCGTTAAATTAAGGACAATCCGGCCGATTTCCACGTTTCCTTGCAACAAAAAAGCCCCGTCGCCGGGGCCTTTCTGCAATTCGGAATAAGGCCGATCAGCCCTTGCGCGGCAGTTGCGGCACAAGGCTGCGCTTGTTGCCGTCCTTGCCCTTCGGTTCCGGCTTCTGCGCCACCGCCTTCTTGGGCGCAGGCTTCTTGGCCACCGCCTTCTTCGGCTTCGGCGCGTCTTCCGGCTCTTCCTTCTTCGGCTGCACGGGCGACTCGTCGGCGAGCGATTCGAGCTTCAGGCCGGACTCTCCGGTTTCCTTCTTCTCGACGGTGACGCGCACCGTGCCGCCCTTCTTCAGCTTGCCAAACAGCACTTCATCGGCCAGCGGCTTCTTGATGTGCTCCTGGATGACCCGGCCGAGCGGACGCGCCCCCATGCGCTCGTCATAGCCCTTGTCGGCCAGCCAGGCGATCGCGTCCTGCGACAGATCGAAGGTGACGCCACGCTCGGAAAGCTGGGCCTCGAGCTGCATGACGAACTTCTGCACCACCTGATGGATCACCGGCACCGGCAGCGAGCCGAACGGGATGATCGCATCGAGACGGTTGCGGAACTCCGGCGTGAACAGCCGGTTGATCGCCTCGACGTCGTCGCCCTCGCGCTTGGTCGAGCCGAAGCCGATCGCCGCGCGCTGCGCATCCGACGCACCCGCATTGGTGGTCATGATGAGGATCACGTTGCGGAAGTCGATCTGCTTGCCGTTGTGGTCGGTGAGCTTGCCATGATCCATCACCTGCAACAGGATGTTGAACAGGTCCGGATGCGCCTTCTCGAC
>NZ_RZRY01000462.1:0-5144 GCF_003998035.1 Mesorhizobium sp. M2A.F.Ca.ET.039.01.1.1
GGTCAGCCATGCGCTTTTGTGTTCGACCCGGACGCGCTGCGCCTGTTCGACCCGGCGACGGGACAGGCGTTCTGAGGGGCGGCGTTTCCGCGCGGGAGACAACCATCTTGACGCTACGGGCGTGGAGACGTCGTCATGCTGTGCATATTGGGCAATGGGGGATTACATGAAAAAAACCTATGAGAAGCCGACACTGCGCAAGCGTCAGAGACTGTCTGGCGTCACGGCAGCGTGCACGCCTTCTACTTGCGTGGACTGACCGCTTAAAGCGCGTCGCGATCCTTTGGATTCGCTCCATGCGCTTTAGGCCTTTTGGTTTTACGCATGTCTTTATCCCGAAACCGGTTCCCACTTCGGGAGACATGCTTTAAGCGAAAGGTGCGAGCTGATACGAGCAGTGGAGCGGTTCGCCGTTTTCGTAAAACGGTGAACCGCTGAGCCGCTAAGGACCGCGCCTTCAATCGATGTCGAACGAGACGCCCTGCGCGAGCGGCAGCGCCTTGGAAAAATTCACCGTGTTGGTGGCGCGACGCATATAGGCCTTCCAGGCGTCCGAGCCGCTCTCGCGGCCGCCGCCGGTCTCCTTCTCGCCGCCGAAAGCCCCGCCGATCTCGGCGCCCGAGGTGCCGATATTGACGTTGGCGATGCCGCAGTCCGAGCCGTCGACGCCGAGGAAGCGCTCCGATTCCTGCAGGTCGCGGGTGAAGATCGACGACGACAGGCCGGCGCCCACGGCATTGTGCAATTCGAGCGCTTCGTCGAAATCGGAATATTTCATCACGTAGAGGATCGGGGCGAAGGTCTCTTCCGTCACCGGCGAGACTTGGCTGGGCATCTCGACCAGCGCCGGATGCACGTAATAGGCGTCCGGATGACCGTTTTCGACGCGCGCGCCGCCCGTCACCTTGCCGCCATGCGCCTCGGCCTCCTTGAGCGCCTTCTGCATGTTGTCGAAGGCCGCTTTGTCGATCAGCGGACCGACCAGCGCCTTGCCTTCCAGCGGATTGCCGACCGAGACGCTCTGATAGGCCTTCTTCAGCCGCGGCAGCAGCGCGTCATAGACGCTGTCATGCACGAACAGGCGTCTCAGTGTCGTGCAGCGCTGGCCAGCGGTGCCCATGGCGCCGAAGGCGATCGCGCGCAGCGCCATGTCGAGATCGGCGGTGGGCGTCACGATGCCTGCATTGTTGCCGCCAAGCTCGAGCACCGCGCGGGCAAAGCGCTTGGCGAGCCGAGGACCGACCTCGCGGCCCATGCGGGTCGAGCCGGTGGCCGAAACCAACGGCACCTTCGGATGGTCGACCAGCACCTCGCCGGCGACGCGGTCGCCGATCAGCACCTGCAGCAGGCCTGCCGGCGCATCGGCCCCGAAACGCTTTGCGGCGCGCTTGAAGATCGCCTCGCAGGCAAGCGCGGTGAGCGGCGTCTTTTCCGACGGCTTCCACGCCACCGCATCGCCGCAGACGAAGGCGAGCGCTGCATTCCACGACCACACCGCGACCGGGAAATTGAAGGCCGAGATCACGCCGACCACACCCAGCGGATGCCAGGTCTCCATCATGCGATGTCCGGGGCGTTCGGTGGCGATGGTGAGGCCATAGAGCTGGCGGGAAAGACCGACGGCGAAATCGCAGATGTCGATCATTTCCTGGACTTCGCCGAGACCCTCGGATGGGATCTTGCCGACCTCGATCGACACCAGCCGGCCGAGCTCGTCCTTGTGCGCGCGCAGTTCTTCGCCAAGCAGGCGCACCAGTTCGCCGCGCTTCGGACCCGGCACCAGCCGCCAGGCCTGGAAAGCCTTGTGCGCGGCATCGATGGCCTTGCCGGCGTCCGCCGCCGAAATCTGCTTCAGCGCCGCGATCTGCTCGCCCGTCACCGGGCTGCGCACGACGAGGTCGCCGCCGGAAAGCGCGTCCTTGGTGACGCCGAGTTTCTCAAGAAGTGAAGCCGTTTCCTTCGCCAATGTCATTTTTGTCCCTTTCAGGTTCCACCTCGAAGGGTGGGAATGGAGCCATGCGCCATGTCCTTGACGTGCCGATAGGAACGCCCGGGCGCTTTGATGGCGTGGCATTACTCGTTTCGGTGAAAAACCGCCACCCCGGCATGGTCCAAGGCCCGATCGCGAGATTGGGCCAGAGGGTGAAGCCGGAGGATCAATGCGCTTTTTTGGCGGGAGTCCGCTCGCTGCTTTCCTTGATCAGCCGGTCGATATGCATGCGGATATGCGCCGCCTCTGCCGCCGTGTTGGCCAAGGCGATGGCGCGATCGAAGGCGATGCGCGCCTCTTCGTTGCGGCCAAGCTGCATCAGCAGCCCGCCCCGCAGCCCGAAGAAGTGGAAATAGCCCGACAACCGGTCTTCCAGTGGCTCGATCATGGCAAGCGCGGCTTCCGGGCCGCGTACCTTGCTGACCGCGACGGCGCGGTTCAGCGTCACCACCGGCGACGGCTGCATCTGCTCCAGCAGGCCGTAGAGCAGGTCGATCTCGGTCCAGTCGGTATCCTCGGCCGTCGCCGCCCGCGCATGCAGCGCCGCGATCGCCGCTTGCACTTGGTAGGGGCCGGGCTTGCGATGGCGCAGCGCCTTGTCGACCAGCGCCAGGCCCTCGTCGATCATCTTGCGGCTCCACAGCGAGCGGTCCTGATCCTCGAGCAGGACGATCTCGCCATGCTCATCGAACCGCGCCGGCGCCCTTGCGTGCTGCAGCAAAAGCAGCGCGGTCAGCCCCATGATCTCCGGTTCGGCCTGGAACAGCCTGAGCAGCAGGCGCGCAAGCCGGATCGCCTCTTCGCAGAGCGGCGCGCGGGCCGGCGCCTCGCCGCCATTGCTCGAATAGCCTTCGTTGAAGATCAGATAGACCATCGCCGCGACTGCGGCGAGCCGTTCCGAGCGTTCGACGGCCCCCGGCGTCTCGAACGGCACGCCGGCGTCCGCGATGCGCGCCTTGGCGCGGGTGATGCGCTGTTCCATGGCGCTCTCGCCGACCAGGAAGGCGCGCGCGATCTGCTTGACCGTGAGGCCGGAGACGATGCGCAGCGCCACCGCGATCTGCTGCGTCGCCGGCAGATCCGGATGGCAGCAGATGAACAGAAGCCGCAGGATGTCGTCGCGGTAATGCGCGCCGTCCAGCCGCTCGGCCATGTCGCCCTCGGCGTCCTCCAAATCGGTGATCTGGTCCTCTTCCGGCATCGGCGCCTGCTTGGCGCGCTTGCGCACCGCGTCGATGCCGCTGTTGCGGCCGACGAAGATCAGCCAGGCGGCGGGATCGCGCGGCGGCCCGTTCTTCGGCCAGTTCTTGAGCGCCCTCAGGCAGGCGTCCTGGAAAGCCTCTTCCGCGGCGTCGAGATCGCGGAAGTAGCGCAGCAGCGCGCCCATCGCCTGCGGACGGGCGTTGCTGATCGCCGTGCTTATCCAGGCAAGGTCCGTCATACCGCGACCTTTGTCGGATTGAAGACCGAAACCGGCCGGATCTCGTAGGAGCCTCCGCTCGGATTGACCTCGGAAAGCTCGCGCGCGAATTCGACCGCCTCGTCGAGGTCGCGGCATTCAAGCGTGTAAAAGCCAAGGAACTGTTCCTTGGTCTCGGCAAACGGGCCATCAAGCACGACCGCCTCGCCCTTGACCTTTCTGAGCGTCGTCGCGGCCGTTGTCGGCAAAAGGCGCGCCACGGGCCCGAGCCGGCCGGCCTTGGCGTATTTGTCCTGCACGTCGAGGATCTTCGCCATGACCTCGTCGTCCTGTTCCTTGCTCCAGGAGCAGACGACGTCTTCGGAGGCGTAGCAGAGGATGGCGTATAGCATGGCAGGTCCTTTCCGTATCAAAGGACGCGACACTAGGACCCTTCCCGACACAAGGTCGATAAAAAAATTCGGCTGGTAATCACGGACTTGGCTGTCCCTCGCGCCTGACCGTCAGGCGCCATGCGCCTGCAGCCATCTGAGCACCAGCGTTTCTTCCTCGTCGAGGCCTTGTATCAGGCGCTTGCGCTTGTTGGCTTCGGCCATCTCGTCAAGCAGGCGTCCCTCGGTCCATGCCTCGAACACCAGCGGATGGATGTAGCATTTGCGGCAGACGGCACGAGTATTGCCCAATCGCTCGGCGACCTTGTCGACGACGCTGTTGATCACCCGGTTTTGTTGCGTCTTGCTTTCCGGCAGCTCGGTCCCGGCAAACAGCGACGCAGCATGGATGGTGCCGCCCCAGGTGCGAAAATGCTTTGAGCTGAATTCGGCGCCGGAAGCCTCGCGGATGTACCGGTTGACGTCCTCCGAGCGCACCGGCCGCCGGTCGCCATCCTCACCCAGATACTGGAACAGCTTCTGCCCAGGCAGATCCTGGGCGCCGCGCACGACCTTGGCGATGCGGCGATCGACCAGCTTCAGCTTCCATTCCTTGCCCGACTTGCCCTTGAAGGCGAAGCGCAGGCTGGAGCCGTTGATCTCGACATGGCGGTCGCGCAGCGTGGTCAGCCCGAAGCTCTTATTGTCCCGCGCATAGGCCGCGTTGCCGATGCGGATCATGGTGTTGTCGAGCAGCCAGACCACCGAGGCGACGACCCGCTCCAGGGGCAGTCCCCGCCGGCGCAGATCGGCATCGATCTGGCGCCTCAGGGCGGGCAGGCTTTCCGCGAAGGCGACGAGGCTGGAATATTTGACGCCGTCGCGTTCCTCGGTCCATTGCGAATGGTAACGGTACTGCTTGCGACCGCGCTGATCCCTGCCCGTCGCCTGGATATGGCCGTCCGGATCGGGCGAGATCCACACATCCGTCCAGGCCGGCGGAATGACGATCGCCTTGATGCGGGCAAGCGTCGTTTCGTCGACGGCTCTGCCATCGGGTCCTAGATAGGAGAATCCCGCGCCTTTCCTCAATCTGCGGATGCCGGGATCGGCATCGGTTACATAGTTGAGCGACGTGCTCCCGGCCAAGCTGCTGGCGCCGCTTCTCTGGGTTTCCTCGGCCCGCGCCGAACGGTCCGATGACGCTTGTAAATGCTGTAACATGCCGGCTCCGCGAAATGACCCGTAGATAAAGCCGCGCGCCGGTGACTTGTTCCAGAAGGCGTCAGCCCTGCCGGCTGACCGATACGTCCGCTATCCAACAGCCTTCCATCACCAACATGGGTGGGAGCTATTACCGGCC
>NZ_RZRY01000463.1:0-5135 GCF_003998035.1 Mesorhizobium sp. M2A.F.Ca.ET.039.01.1.1
TGTCGCCGTCGCCGCGCTGGCGCTGCTGGCCGAAGGCGCGGTCGAAAACGTGCTGATTGTCGATCTCGACGTGCATCAGGGCGACGGCACGGCGGACATTCTCAAGGACGAGCCTCGCGCCTTCACCTTTTCCATGCATGGCGAGCGCAACTACCCGTTGCGCAAGATCGCTTCCGACCTCGACATCGCCTTGCCGGACGGCACCGGCGACGACGCTTATGTCGACCGGCTCGCCGCCATCCTGCCGGAACTATCCGGGCAAAGGCATTGGGACATCGTCTTCTACAATGCCGGCGTGGATGTGCATGCCGAGGACAGGCTCGGCCGGCTGGCGCTGAGCGACGATGGCCTCCGCGCCCGCGAAGACATGGTCATCGGCCATTTCCGTAGTCACGACGTTCCGCTGTGCGGCGTCATCGGAGGCGGCTACTCGACCGATGTGCCGGCGCTCGCCGCGCGCCACGCCATATTGTTCGAAGCTGCCTCCCGATATGCGTGATGGGACGCTCGGCTACTTCCTGTAGCTGGCGATCCGAAGCAGGATGAACACAGGAACGACGATCGCGGCGCCGAGCAGGATATAGCCGAGGAAGCGGTCGACGGCGTGGAAGCCGAGATTCCACAAATCCACGAAGAACTGGCGGATGCCATAGAAGACGTCCATCGGCGACCAGCCGAAGGCATGCATGACGAGGCCGACGAGGAAGGAGACCACGAGCAGCTTCAGGAACACCCTGAGCGGCGTGTCGCCAAGAAAGCGCGTCAGTGCGGACAAGGCCATCCTCCGGTTCGAGCCGCCTGATTCGGCGGCGCGGTATCAGAGATACGCATTCCGCGGAAAGGCATCAAGCAATGGAGCCACCGGCTCCGTTTTGCCGATTGCTTGAGGCGGCGCCATCATGGTAACGAGGGCTCGCGCGGGTATGATGTAATGGTAGCCTGTCAGCTTCCCAAGCTGAACGCGCGGGTTCGATTCCCGCTACCCGCTCCAGCTTGTGGCGCAAGGTGCCGAGCCAGATTCTCAAACGGCGCCGAAATGCCGGTTTACACTCGGTTTTACATAATTGGTTCGCGTTCGGTTCCTTAGCGGTTCTGATTCCGGCTCCATCGCCCAATTCTAAGCCAATGAAGACCGACTTGCGTTTGAGACCACCTCCCGACTAGTTTCAGCGGGGGAATGAAATGGCGGGGTTCTACTTCTGATGCAGAGATTATCATCGGCCTTGAGAGGTGGCGATGTTAGTGGACTCAGACTCAAGCCGGCGGCAGTGAGTGCCAGATGCCGGTATTGCGGCGAGGTGGGGGTGTTTACTTGCACCGGGCATCAAGAGGGGCCGATAAATTCCATATCGTGTAGGGAAATGCCCCAGCTGCAACAAGCAGCAGGTTTCTGGACGGTTAACTCTCTCTCAGAGACGTCGCAGGGCAAGATTCCGATCTACATGTACCCGGCAGCCACATTCTTTACATGCGCCATCTCGGATTACCAACGTCCCGTTAAGCGAGAGAGGAACTACATGCTCATCTGTTCTGTCGTCGGGAGGTAAGCTATCTAAATTTACTCGGCAGTAGACGCAACGGCCGTCTAGCTGGTAGTCATGCTGCCTCATCCGCAAGGACCGCATCAGGCCGTTACTCTCACTTCAGTCTCCTCGGCTCGTTCGGCTTTCGGACTCGCTCTTGAAACGCGGCGCCGCGACCGACGTAACGGCGAGTGATGCGGGAGACCGTTTCTTCCTAGCCGGCCATGATCTCGGCGATCCCCCAGGTCGCTGAAGGGCTAGCTCCCAGTTGAACGTCGGGGTCGCTACCCGCTTCAGTCCCCCGCCTGAAATGAAATCGTGTTGGCTCGCCGCCGGAACGGCCCCGGCACATTGTCTTGCAACCACATTGTCTTTGCAACGGCGTTGGGTCTTGCGTGACCATGCAAGACCCAACGCTTGACATCCAACGTTCAACCGGCGCCTGAACTACAGCCAGATGTTGATCCAGTAGCGCTCGCGCCAGCAGCGGCGGCGCCAGCGGCCATGACGCCAGTAGCGGCGGCAGACATGTCTCCAGCCGCGCCGACGGCGGCGCCTGCGGCGGCGCCAGTACCAATCGCCGTGATGGTAACGCCGGTGGGAAACCAGCTCCACTTCGGCCGGATCCTCGCCTTCGAGGACCGCGTTGTCCGGCTTGTCGAGTTCGTCCAGGATCCCGTTGCCACCGGGAATGCCGGCAACAGCCTTGCCGGGTCCGGCCAGGCTGGCAAGTGCCGCCGCCCCCGCAACGCCAAGCATTCCAGTCAGAAACAACCGACGTTCCATCAAAAACCTCCCGAGCTTGTTGAGCCTCGGCAGCTCTTTCCTCACCCGCAACGGGCTCGAGCGAGCGACCGATCGGTTTGAACGTAGAAGTAGCGTTCTCGTTCCATCACCCCACTTCGCGCAAGATGAAGTCGTGCAGCATTTTCGCGGCCGGCGAGAGCACGCGATTCCTGACCGTGATCAGGCTGTAGGGGCGGACCTCGATATCGAACTCAGTCTGGACCACGTCGATGGCGCCGGCCAGCCCGTCGGCCCCCTGGATGAACCTGGCGACCTGGATCGAGACCGGCGCGATGGCGTCGGACTGCGCCACCATCACCAAAGTGAGCAGCAGCGACGAGGTGTTGAGGATGCGGTCGGGCAGCGCAATGTCGCGGTTGAGAAAGTTGCTTTCCATCGCCTGGCGCAGGGGCGAGCCGCCGGACTGGAAGACCCAGTCATAGGCTGCCGTGTCTTCCAGCTTCACTGCCTTGCCACTCGCCAGCGGGTGGCCGCGGCGTACGATGAGGCAGGCCTTCTCGACGCCGATGACGCGCGATTCGAAGAGCCTCGGGTTAAGATCGTCGGGAATGCGCGCGATGATGAAGTCGTGGCGCGACGCGATCAGTTCGCGGGCGAGCACGTTGGAGGTCTCGACCTGCATGGTGATCTCGATGCGCGGATAGATGCGGCGGATTTCGCGAATCGCCGGCACGGCCAACTCGATTGCCGGAGCCGTCACCGCGCCTAGGAAAACCGCGCCGCCCTTGCCGGCCTTGAGCTCGGAAATCTCGCGATCGGCCTCGCGCATTTCGAGCAGGATCGAGCGGGCGCGCCGCGCGAGCGCCTTGCCATAAGGGGTCAGCGTCACGCCGCGCGGCAGCCGCTCGCACAATCTGACGTCGAGCACGGCCTCCATCTCGGCGATCATGCGCGAGGCGGCCGGCTGCGAGATGTTCATGACCTGTGCGGCCGCGCTCACCCGTCCGTGATCGTCCAGCGCGGTGATCATGCGCATATGTCGGAGGCTCAGGCCGCTGCGTAGCAGCGTCTCGCCGTCTCCCGGCGATTTCTCGTAACCACCTGAAATCGCGCCGAAATCTTGCATCGCCGCCATGATCCTAGACCTCCGAAGCGGGTTTCCTTTCAACCTTCTAAGCCATATCAGTTTCGATATAGCAATCACCAAAGATCGCATTTGACAGTTATGTCAAAGGGCCACACCCTTCGCGCGTTCCGAGGCGCAGGGGTCGGTAACGAGCGAATTCGTATCGATTGAACCTGCGTCGCGGGGCCGATTGGGAGGATACCGGAGATCGATAAAGCCGACGGAGGCGCGCCAGCGCATCTGCCCGGCTGCGCGGCCCGCGAAGCCCCGAGGTGTCGCGTCTATCAACCAGGGAGAGTAATCGTGAAGATCATCAAGACACTGGCCGCCGTCGCGGCCCTTGGCGTCGCTGCCATGACCTACTCGGCACACGCGGCCGACAAGGGCCTCATCGGCGTGCTGATGCCGACCAAGACCTCGCAGCGCTGGATCAACGACGGCGACGCCGTCAAGTCCCAGCTCGAGAAGCTCGGCTACACCGTCGACCTGCAATACGCGCAGGACGACATCCCGAACCAGCTCAGCCAGCTGGAAAACGAAATCACCAAGGGACCGAAGGCGCTGATCATCGCTTCGATCGACGGCACCACCATGGCCGACGCGCTGCAGAAGGCCAACGACGCGGGCGTCGTCGTCGTTGCCTATGACCGCCTGATCAAGAAGACCCCGAATGTCGACTACTACACCACCTTCGACAATTTCGGCGTCGGCGTGATCCAGGCGAACTCGCTGGTCAAGGGCCTCAAGGAGCGCTTCCCGAACACCAAGCCGTGGAACGTCGAGCTGTTCGGCGGCTCGCCGGACGACAACAACGCCTTCTTCTTCTACAATGGCGCAATCTCGGTCCTGCAGCCGCTGATCGATGACGGCTCGATCAAGATCAAGTCCGGCCAGACGGGCATGGACAAGGTCGGCACGCTGCGCTGGCTCGCCGCCACCGCCCAGGCGCGCATGGACAACCTGCTTTCGGCCAACTACTCGGACGGCAGCCGCGTCGATGGCGTTCTGTCGCCTTATGACGGCCTTTCGCGCGGCATCACCGCCTCGCTGCGCGCCGTCGGCTACGGGACGGACGCTCAGCCCTGGCCGATCGTGACCGGCCAGGACGCCGAGACCGCCTCCGTCAAGCTGATCATCTCGGGCGAACAGTATTCGACGGTGTTCAAAGACACCCGCGAGTTGGCCAAGTCGACCGTGGAGCTCGTCGACAAGGTACTCTCGGGCGGCAAGCCTGAGGGCCTCGACACCAAGACCTACAACAACGATGTCAAGGTGGTTCCCTCGATCCTCCTGACGCCGGTCGAGGTCGACAAGTCGAACTACGAGAAGCTGGTCGTCGACTCCGGCTACATCAAGGCCGAAGAGCTGAAGTAATCCGGCTTGAAACGAGGGGTCCTGCGTGACGCAGGGCCCCTTTTCGTTCAGAAGCGACCCCGGTATTGTTTTTGCCGGCTTCTGCAGCGCAGCGCGCCGTCACGGTGCGAAGGCAGCCGCAGCATTTTGATTTCGCGCATGGCATTCTCCGATGATGGAAAGCGTGCGCCAAGGAGCAGACCCGATGGCCTCGACGATTTTGGAGATGCGCGACATCACCAAGACGTTCCCCGGCGTGAAGGCGTTGTCGAACGTCAATCTAAGCGTCGAGGAAGGTGAGATCCACGCGATCGTCGGCGAGAACGGCGCCGGCAAGTCGACGCTGATGAAAGTGCTGTCGGGCGTCTATCCGTCCGGGACCTATG
>NZ_RZRY01000464.1:0-5131 GCF_003998035.1 Mesorhizobium sp. M2A.F.Ca.ET.039.01.1.1
CACCTGGACCGCGTACAACACCTGGGGCGGCTCGAACCACTATCAGGGCATCACCGGTCCGAACCGCGACCAGTACGCAACGACGGTGTCGATTGAGCGCCCCTGGTGCCGCGGCTTCGTCGTGCTGCCAAAGGACGCGCCGCGCGTGCCGCTCGAAGTCGCCGTGCCGCCGAAGACCGTGCCGCGCTATCCACACATGGAGTGGGCTTTTGCCACCGGGCATTCGAAGAAATACGCATCGTCCGGCTGGGCAAGCTATGACAGCCATTTCTTCCGCTTCGCCGAACGCGCCGGCTACCTGGTCGATCTCGCCAGCCAGCACGAGCTGCATTTCTCGCCCGAAATCCTCGACGGCTATGACTGCGTCGTCTTCGTCGGCCATGACGAATACTGGACCTGGGAAATGCGCGACGCTGTCGACAACTATGTGACCGGCGGCGGGCACGCGGCGCGCTTTGCCGGCAATTTCATGTGGCAGACGAGGCTGGAAGACCAAGGCCGCCGCCAGGTCTGCTACAAGTACAAGGCGCGCGCGGAAGACCCGGCCTATCGCGGCGGCGATGTCACTCGCGCCACCAATTCCTGGGAAGCGCCCGAGATCGGCCGCCCCGGCAGCGCCACCTTCGGCCTCAACGCGACGCGAGGCGTCTACGCCGGGTGGGGCGGCTGCGCCCCGCGCGGCGTACGCGGCTTTCCGGTCTACCATCCCGAGCACTGGGCCTTCGCAGGCACCGGCATCTATTATGGCGACCTGCTCGGCGCCGACAGCCATGTCTATGGCTATGAGGTCGACGGCCTCGATTTCGAGATCCGCTGCGGCCTGCCCTACCCGACCGCGGATAGCGGCGCGCCCGACGGCCTGCAGGTGCTGGCGGTCGGCATGGCGAGCCAGGTCGAGGAAAGCGCCGACATCCCGATCGAGGACCAGTTCCTCACCGACGAGGATGGCCGCTTCACCGCCGAGACGCTTTTCGGCGAGGCGAGCGACGCCAATCTCGACAAGGTGAAGCGCGGCAACGGCATGATCGTCAATTTCCCGCGCGGCAAGGGCGAGGTGTTCCATGCCGGAAGCTGCGAATGGGTCGCCGGCCTGCTAAGGCAGGACGCGATGGTCGAACGCGTGACCAAGAATGTTCTCGACCGCTATCTTGGCCGAGACGAGAGGGGCGAATGAGCACTGCGCAGTCGATCGAAACCGTCAGCCGGCCGAACCTCTTCCACTTCACGCGACGGCCCCAGCCGATGGTGGATCGCGCCGATGGCATCTATCTGTGGGACAAGAGCGGCCGCCGCTACATCGATGGATCGAGCGGCGCGGTCAACGTCAATGTCGGTCACGGCAATCGCAACGTCATCGATGCGATGAAGCGGCAGCTTGACCGCGTCAGCTTCGCCTACATCTTCCAATTCGAGAACAAACAGGCCGTCGCGCTGGCGCGGGAGTTGGCCGAGCGGCTTCCGAACGGGCTCGAGCGCATTTATCTCGTTTCCGGCGGTTCCGAGGCGGTCGAGGCCTGCCTCAAGCTCGCGCGCCAATGGGCTGTCGCGACAGGCCAGGACAAGCGCTGGAAAATCATCGGTCGCATGCCCTCCTATCACGGCATCACGCTTGGCACGCTTGCCGTCACCGGCGACGATGTCCTGACCAAGACATTCGACCCGCTCGGACAGCCGATGCCGCTGGTGCCGGCCCCGTTTGTCCATCGCGACCAAGATAATCTGTCGCTGGAAGAGCGCGGCGTCCGCTACGCCGACATGCTTGAGGAAAAGATCCTGGAACAAGGCCCCGAAAGCGTGCTTGCCTTCATCATGGAGCCGATTGGCGGCGCGGCGACCGCGGCACTGGTCCCACCCGCAAGCTATTTTGCCCGGATCCGCGAAATCTGCGACCGCTACGGCATCCTGCTGATCCATGACGAGGTCATGACCGGCATCGGGCGCACCGGCAAGTTCCTGGGCGGCGACCATTGGAGCTGCCGGCCGGATATCGTCGCGCTGTCGAAAGGGCTGAGCTCCGGCTACGCGCCCTTGGGGGCACTTGCCGCGACGGAGAGGATCGTCGGGCCGGTCGTTGCGGCAGGCGGCTTCCTGCATGGCCATACCTATGGCGGTAACCCTGTCGCCTGCGCGGCCGGCGTTGCCGTTCTCGGCGAAGTCGACCGCCTTGGCTTGGTCGAGAATTCCGCCGTCATGGGCGAAGTGCTGAGGGGCGAACTCGAAGCGCTGTCGGGTCGCTTTCCTTTCATTGCCGACGTGCGAGGCAAGGGCCTGTTCATGGGTGCGGAGCTCTACGCCGACCCCTTGGCCAGGACGCCGTTGCCACAGAATCTCAACGCCAATTTGCGGCTCATCGATCTGGCCTTCGAGCGTGGACTCATCATCTACTCGCGGCGCGTGCGCGGCGGGCCGGTGAGTGATAATTTCATGGTCTGCCCGCCTTTGATCACAACCCGCGAACAGATCGGCGAGATCATCGCGGTGCTTGGCGACACGCTGGAGGCACTTGCCGCCGAACTTGACCTGCCGGTCAATCACTGAGCCCTCGCCAAGGGAGAGCCGATATGGAGAGAGTGCTTGTCTCGGCCTGCCTGCTCGGAAGCAAGGTGCGCTACAACGGCTCGTTTCGGCTCGATCACCATCCCGTACTGGCGCGGTGGCAGTCGGAAGGCCGGATCGTGCAGATCTGTCCAGAGGTAGCGGCAGGTTTTTCGACGCCGCGTCCGCCGGCGGAAATCCAGGGCGCGCGCGACGGCCATGCGGTCCTGCAGGGCCATGGCAGAGTGATCGAGCAAACCGGCAGCGATGTCACCCGCCTTTACCGCGAAGCCGGGCAACTGGCGCTCGACCTCGCCCGGGAAACCGGATGCCGCTATGCCGTATTGACGGACGGCAGCCCATCATGCGGCAGCAGTTTTATCTATGACGGGAGCTTTTCAAGGGCCCGCGTGGCTGGCCAAGGCACGACCACCGCGCTGCTCGAGGAAAACGGTATCCGTGTCTTTTCCGAAGACAGAATCGGCGAGCTTGACGATCTGTTGATCGGCTCCAGCGCCGCCGGACATGCGGACTGACCGATGCCGCAGCGGGCCACCGACATTCTGCTCCGTCCCGGTACCATCGACGACGTCGAAACAATCTACGCCGCGCTGCTGCGTCTCGGCACCCATATCGGCGCCAACCAGGATATCAAATCCACCGCTGACGACCTCCGCACTTACGGCTTCGGCGAAAAGCCCGCCTTCTCGACCCTGATCGTCGAGATCGGCGGCGAATTCGCCGGGCTCTGCCTGTATTTCCCGATCTTCTCGACCTGGATGGGTCGTCCGGGCGTCTATGTGCAGGATCTTTATGTCGAGGACCGCTTTCGCGGCCGCCGCATCGGCGAGAAACTGCTGCGGCGCGTCGCGAAAGAGTGCCGCGCGGCGGGCGGCGTTTATCTGAGGCTCTCCGTCGATACCGACAACGAGACCGCCAAGGCCTTCTATGAGAAACTGGGCATCGGCCGCTCGAGTTACGAACAGGTGCAGAAGATCGTCGGCGATGCCTTTTTCGCCTTTGCCGACGCTCCGGAGGAATGACGATGAAAGCCTTCTATGCCGAAGAGCAGAAGCGCCACGATCCCAAGGCTTTCCTTTCGAGCGGCGCGCCGCAGCCCAATCCGGAAAAGCCGGAGCGGGTGGAGAGACTGCTATCCGGCGCAAGATCGGCCGGTTTGACGGTCGAACGCCCGAAAAATCACGGGCTTGGCCCGGTCGCGGCGGTGCATACGCCTGAATATCTCGACTTCCTCGAAAACATCTTCACGCGCTGGCAGCGCATCGAAGGCGCTTCGGCGGAGGTGATCCCGAACATCCACCCGATCGCTCGCAACGGCTCCTATCCGGCCTCGGCGGTCGGCCAGGCCGGCTACCATATGGCCGACACCGCCTGCCCGATCTCGGCCGAGACCTGGAACAGCGCGCTGTGGAGCGCCTGGAGCGCGGTCGAAGCCGCTCAAGCCGTGATGGCCGGCGCGCCGTCGGCCTATGCGCTCTGCCGTCCGCCTGGACACCACGCTTTCGCCGATGTCGCCGGCGGCTTCTGCTTCATCAACAATTCGGCCTTGGCCGCGCAGGTTCTGCGCAAGAGTTCCGCCCGCGTCGCCATCCTCGATGTCGACCTGCATCACGGCAACGGCACGCAAGGCATCTTCTACGCCCGTCCCGATGTGCTGACCGTCTCGCTGCACGCCGATCCAGTGCGCTTCTATCCGTTCTTCTGGGGGCATGCCGACGAGCGCGGCGAAGGCCCCGGCCTCGGCTACAATCTCAACCTGCCGCTGCCGCGCAAATCCGGCGACACGGCCTTTCTCGAAGCGCTGGCGACGGCCTTCCAGCGCATCCGCGCCTTCGCGCCGGAAGCGCTTGTGGTGGCACTCGGCCTCGACGCTTTCGAAGGCGATCCATTCGGCGGCCTCTCGGTGACGACGCCAGGCTTCTCGCGAATGGGCGAAGCGATTGCCGGGCTCGGCCTGCCCACGGTCATCGTCCAGGAAGGCGGCTATCTCTGCGATGCGCTGGGCGACAACCTCACCGCTTTCCTGACCGGCCTCGGCGGCAAGAAAGACTAGCGCTGCTGCCGCAGCATCGCGATCACGCGGTGCACGCTCTCCAGCGTCTCCTCGATCTCGGCCGCCGTGTTGTAGTGGGCAATGCCGATGCGCACGACACCCTGCTCAGCTGGAATGCCGAGCTGGTGGACGATCTCCCACGCGTAATTATGGCCCGACCACAGAAAGATATTCTCGGCGTTCATCTGCCGCACGATCGTTTCCGGCGCGATGCCCTCGACCGTGAAGGAAACGGTCGGCACCCGCTCGGCGAGGCGCTCCGTATCGGTGATACCGCGGATAATCAGGCCCTCGATATCGGACAGGCCTTCGATCAGTTGCCGGGCCAGCGCATTCTCATAAGCGATCGAAACGTCGAAAGCCTTGGCGATCCGCTGCCGCCGCGATCCGCCCTCGCCGGCGGCAGCGCCTAGATCGGCGAAATAGTCGATCGCTGCCGTCAGCCCGGCCATCAGCTCGATCTGCGGCGTGCCGAGTTCGAACCGCTCCGGCAGCCCGTTCGACGAACAGCGGCATTTGTAG
>NZ_RZRY01000465.1:0-5127 GCF_003998035.1 Mesorhizobium sp. M2A.F.Ca.ET.039.01.1.1
GTCTACTATCGGGAAATTCCGCGCGGTTATACCGGCGCGGAAGAACATAACCATCTCATCGAGGCCTTAAGTGCCGGCAACAAGAAGAAGGCCCGCAAGGCGATCGAGAACGACATCAAGCGAGGCTCGCCTACTTTTCTGCGCTATTTCGACGAGCGCGGCTCCGGTTGAGCTGAACGCCCTCTACGCAAGGTCGACCTGCGCGACGCGCGGTGTGCGCAGGCCGGCCGTTTCCCCGCCGTCTACAGTCACCACCGTGCCGTTGACATAGGTTGATTGATCCGAAAGCAACCAAGCGACGACATCCGCGATCTCTTCAGGGGCACCGAAGCGGTTGGCAGGGATCCGCAGTTCGAGCTGCTTCTTGCGTAGTGCATCGCTTATGATCTTGCCCATCATGCGCGTTTCGATCTGGCCGGGGCAGACAGCGTTGAAGCGGACCTCCTCGCCGAACTCCAGCGCGAGCGCCTGCGTCAGGCCGATGACCGCGGCCTTCGAGGCGCAGTAGGCGGCGAGCTCTTCTTCGCCCGTCTTTCCGGCGATGCTGGCCATGTTGACGACTGAACCCCTTCCGTGCCGCAAGCCTTCCAGCGCATGACGGATGAAGAAAAAGGCGCTGCGTGCATTAACCGCAAGGACCTCATCCCAATCGTCCTGGGTGGCGGTGGCGAAGGCTATGCGCTTCGACATGCCGGCATTGTTCACGAGCCCCGCGAGCCGGCCGTCGCCAAGTTCAAGCGCACGGTCGACGACACGGCGGCAATCGTCTTCACGGATGACGTCACCGGCAACGAACGTGACGCCGTCATTGGCGCGTTCGAGCGCCGCGCCAGCTTCTGCATCTCGGCCGGTCGCCACCACTCTGGAACCGGCAGACGCAAGTTTCTCCACGCAGGCCCGCCCTATCCCGTGCGTGGCACCTGTTACGATGATCATTCCAATTCACTCCTCTACGTATTGGCAACCGCACGGTTTGCGGCGGCAGTAGAACTGCCTGTAGCAGCATCGCTCGCAGCAGCTTTTCGGCGGGATCGAAGGCCGCCCCATCTGCGAATATAGCGTCGCCAAGGCCGCTCCTATGCCGCCAGCGCCTCGTTCAATCGCCCGAATGCGGCGCAACCAATGACCGCGCCGCACCCGAGCCTCGAGATCAACATAACCGAACAGTTCGCCAGACCGTTCGACTCCGCCGCGCATGCCTCGTTCTCCGAATCTCTCCGGAGACACTGAACCACGCTCGCAGCTTCGCTGCGAGCCACTGTTTCAACAGATGAGGTTCCCTGCTCCCGGAGCTGATTGCAAGCTCCTTTCGGCGCATCCATGTTCCTGCCGGCTCTGTGTTTCTCGCCCGGTACGAAATTGCCGATGATCAGGCCTTCCCGGACTTTATTGTAAATCCGGAAGGACAGGCTGCCCATCTCCACAACGCTCATGGGAATTCTTCTCGTGACTACCCAATAGCCCCTCGCCCATAGATGCTGGCCCCAGTAGCGTTTGCGCAATATTCCGAACTCGCTCAGCAGCTTATGTGAACTGCGTCCCTTCAGGCGCTCGCGATACCGACAGGTGCGGTGGGATCGACACAAGCATGTGCACATGGTCGCGATTGATCGACCCGGCATGAACAACCATTTCGTGGGCTCGCGCCGTCTCACGCAGCAACTCCCGGCATCGTTCCCCAACATCGCCACCAAGCATCGCATAGCGATACTTCGTCACCCAGATCAGGTGATACTTGCAGTCCCAAACGGTATGGCTGCCCACGCTTGTATGCTTCCGTCCGGCCAATCTACACCGGAAAGGGCGCTATCCCAGCCGCCTAAATGCGGGGGTTTCGTTATCCCCTATCGGGGACTCTAAAGCCGCCTCAAGGCTTCTTTAGGCAGAGAGACTTAAAGTGACAACACCCATTTGCGCCTTTTTCTTGGTGCGCTCATGTTGCCGCATGGATCGGAGGTCGTCTGCCACTCCATGGCTGGGCCTCCTCCAGCTGGCTCGCGAGTTGGAACAGCCTGTCCTCCTCATTGAAACGCCCGGTGAACTGCATGCCGACCGGGAGTCCGCTCTGGCTCCAGTAGAGCGGCACGCTCATGGAGGGCAGACCAGCTATGTTGGCGAAGGTGGTGAAAGCGCAAAACTGGAGGAGACGCTCCATGACCTCCGCGCCACCATGCGTGTCGGCGTCGAAGTGCCCGAGCAGAGGGGGAGGAGATCCAAGAGTAGGCGTCAACCATAGATCGAAGCCACCAAGGAATTGCGCGATGCTCCGTCCGACCCCATGGAACCAGTTGAGGTCTACCAGGTAGTCGGCTGCCCTTATGTTTGAGCCGACGTCATAGAGATACTGGTTGAACCCTTCCACTTGCGGGGCAAGACTGTCCGGAGGCACCCGTCTGGTGCGAGCAAGCGCAGTGATGGCTCTTGTCGCGGTCATAGCCCAGAATCGTTTAAAGTAGGTAATATATGTCTCCCCGTCCACCTCGGGGCTAGCTTCAACGACCTCATGACCGAGGCTTTCACATAGCTTGGCTGTTTTGATGGTAGCCTTCACGCACTCTGGGTCAACGAAGGTGCCGAGCAAGGAACTGGTCGTATACGCGATCCGCAGCTTGCTCGGTTTCGACTTCAAGGCTTCGGTGTAGGGTTGCTCGGGAGGGGGTGCTGTATACGGATCACCTGCCATTGAGCCTCTCGTAGCATCGAGCAAGGCCGCGCTGTCACGCACAGTCATAGAGAGAACATGTTCGTTGACGATCCCGCCCATGCTGTCGCCGAGGTAGGGACCGAGAGTGATCCTCCCTCGCGATGGCTTGAGGCCGAACACCCCGCAGCATGACGCCGGGATTCGGATCGAACCTGCACCGTCGCCGCCGTGCGCGGCGGGAACGATCCCGGCCGCCACCGCCGCGCCAGCGCCGCCGCTCGAACCTCCGCTTGACCGCGATGTGTCCCATGGATTGCGAGTTGGGCCGAAGAGCTTTGGTTCGGTGGTCGCAAGAGTTCCGAATTCGCAGAGGTTGGTCTTGCCGAAAGTACTGAGCCCCGCTGCACGATATCTCCGCATGAGTTCGCTATCGTGGCCAGGCACGAAGTCCTTGGTTATTTCGGACCCCCCGGTGGTCGGAATTCCCGCCATGTGGCAATAGAGGTCCTTGACGAGGAAAGGTGCTCCGGCGAATACGCTGCCTTTATCGGCGGCTCGCGCTTCCGTCCTCGCCTCGTCATGAAGCGACCTGATGATCGCATTCAGTTGCGGGTTTGTCTTTTCCGCGTGGCGAATGGCTACGTTAAGTAGTTCCTGGGCGGTTACTTCTCCAGCCTTAACGAGCGCTGCCTGGGCCGTTAAATCGAACTCTGTAAATTCATCCATGAACCAACTCACTTCTGTATTTTCGGCAACCGAGATTTCACGGCGCGGATTGGTGGCAGTAAAATGGTACGCATGTTCCGAGCCCTACGAGGATGTCGCTCAAAGGCGCCCCTGAACTCACGGAATTATAATCTATAACTTATCAGTACCGTTTCAAGTGGGTTTTGCGCTGCTTGTGCTGCATTTTTTCATCCGACGGCGGGCCTGGACTTTATAAGATATAAGTGGGTTGGCGATTGCAACCGCTAGGGCGGTACCCGGCAACAGGCTTCCGGGTCAGGACGCCATCATATGAGAGCGGGATTGGGCTGCTACGATAAGCCCGTTTCAAAAGACCTGCGCCATTGAGCTGATCTGCCGGCGATCAGCGCCGCCGCATACATCGTTTCAGAAATTCCCATCTCCTCCGGATCACATATCAGAATCGCTTGGAGAGGTCTTGATCCAACCTCAACGACATCGATCCGCAGCTTGGCTCGCCGACGTCTTGCCTTACCGGATGCCCCTGCCAAGGGTCGTGAAAAACAAGCGCAGCCACTGTATGGATTTTGCGACGCGCAGCAGCGCGGCCGCGCGCCGTTCCAAAACCCTTTTCTCGACAAAAGTCCAGGATAGATACGCAGCTGCGCCTGAAGAGAGGACGGCATAGACGATGTTCAAAAGCCAGAATGTGCCGCCTGGAAGCAGTTGAAAGGCTGCCTGTTGGAAGGGATAGCCGTAGAGGTAGATGCCATATGAATAGTCGGCACCGCGTACCAGAGGCGTTCGCCTTGGATTGAGTAGCCCCATGTATGCTGTTGAGTAGGCGACGAATGGTGTCGCGAGGTAAAACGTGGCCGGGAAATAGAAGAACACCAAGGACAGCGTAAAGCTCAGAACGAATAGCGGAAGCGAGAACGGCAATGTGTTCCTGACAAGATAGATTGCAGATCCGAATAGAAACGAGAGGATTAGCACTCCTCCAGGGTGGTCGCCTCCGAGGATAAAGAGACGAGTGAAGCCTGCTTTTGCGGTTAAGGTCAGCATCGCAAAGATGGCTGCGCTCGTGAAAGCTATTGGTCTCTTGGCGAGACCAGCTATTCCCAAAGCAGCAATTGCAATATAGCAATCCAGTTCAAATGGCACAGTCCACAGTGATGTGTTCACATCGTTCGGTGGAGATCTGTTCTCGAAGACACCGGGAAGGTGAAAGTGCACCCAGCCTACTATATTGCCCAGGTAGCGCAAGAATTCTGGATGGAAAAAATAATCTCTTAGAGAGAGCGACGTTAAGAGCGCGCCCAACAACAGAGCGGAAATTAGCACTTCAACGCAAAGGGCTGGAAAAATTCGGATAAACCTGAGGGCCAGAAATGCCGGCACGGTGTTACGCTCCAAGCTTCCGGCGACTAGAAATCCACTTAGGGCAAAGAAGCTTGGAACGATAAAATAGATCATTGGGTGCGGCGGACCACGCCATAGCCACATGACCAAAGATGAACGATATCCGTAGCATATGTCTATGCTATGGCTCAACACGACGACAATTGACAGAACTAACCGAAGATAATCAAAGCCGGATGGCCGATTCTCCGCTTGGATCAATTGATCCGAGATCGTCTTATTGCCCAACAGAAAAGCGTTCATCTCATTATAACTCGCCAATGCGAACCGATGGCCCGCCAAATCCGCCGTCGCTCCTCGCAAAGGTCAAAGAAACGATCGTGACGACTTGCCACACTCGCCATCTCTGACGATGACTTCGTTCTGAATGATCG
>NZ_RZRY01000466.1:0-5113 GCF_003998035.1 Mesorhizobium sp. M2A.F.Ca.ET.039.01.1.1
CTCGACGATGCTCGGCCAGCAGATAGTCGATCTGCTCCAGCCGCTCCTCGGCGGCGATATGGGCAAGATGCAGGGAAAGCACCCGCACCGGCCCAGCCGGCGTGCGGATCATGCATTCCAGCGCCGCGTTGCGGGTGTTGAGCGGTCTCAGCGTGCGGCGCATCGGCAGTGCATGCAGCCGCGACCAGACGATCGGCAGCTTCGACAGCACCATCGTGCCGAACTGCCGCCGGCGGTTGACGACGCGACCGTCGCGCTTCTCGCTGGCGTCCATGTCGAAGGCGGGGCCATAGACCCAGTAATAGTCGGGCAACAGCCTTGACAGGACCTCGGGCTGGTCGTCCTCATTGGTTCGCAGCCAATGCCGCTCGACCTCCTGCAGCGCGATGATGTCGGCGCCGTCCACCAGCCTGGCGGCGCGGGAAAGATCATAGCGCCCGTCGCTGCCGTAGCCATACTGGATGTTGTAGCTGATCAGCTTCATTGATTAACCGGCTCACTTCTGAGGATCGCAGTAGCCCCTCGCCGTCAGCGTTTCAATGGACCGCGAGGACGAGCGGAATAGTCCAATGCTGCCTGCGAACCACGTTTGCCAAACCGTTTCGCTTTCCCACGGAGGCGATCCGCTCTATCTCCGTGTGCTGATGCAATCCCGGGCAGGCGCTGCGGTGAATCGCCACCGCAAACGCCCACGCTTTCGCTGAAATCCGTCAGGTGGTGAGCGGCTGGAAGCTTCCGGCGGGAGCCGCCGCCAGTTCTGACCAGTCGATCTCCTCTTCCAGCCGGTGATAGGCCTCGTCGCCGATCGTGCCGTTGCTGCGCAGCTCCTCCAGCCTGTCACGCTGCCGCTTGATGGCGTAAAGACGCAATCGGTCGTATTCCGTCGCGGCTTGCGCATCGTCCGGATTTTCGGCGATCCGGCGTTGCGCCTCGTATTGTTCACGTACGACCGCGGCAGCGGACGAGGTCTTGCGGCTCAGCACATCAAGCGCCGCCTGCATGATGGCCACCCGGGCCTCGGCCACTTCGCGGTCGATCGAGGTATCCCGTTCGAAGTTGAGCCGGCGCAGCAGCGGCTTCAGGCTCATGCCCTGCAGCACAAGCGTTCCGAGCACGACGGCGAAGGCCGCCAGCACGATCGGGTCGCGGCCGGGAAAGTCGGCGGGCAAGGCGATGGCCACCACCAGCGTCACCAGCCCGCGCATGCCGCACCAGCCGACAAGCACCGCGCCGCGAAACGTCGGCGCATCCCGCTTCTGCCCTTCGCCGTCGAAACGCTTAAACTGCTTTATCACCGCAACGTAGCCCATCACCCAAACGAGACGCGCAACGATGACGACGGCCAGCACGGTGGCAGCGAAGAGGAAGGCCTCGCCTTGCCCGTCGCCGGAGAGCCGGCCGACGATTGATCGAGCCTGCAGGCCCATCAGCACGAAAGCTAAGACATTGAGCACGAAGACGGCCGACTCCCAGACCGAATAGGTGCTGACGCGCCGCCTCGCGGACATCCGGCGTGGCGCGGTCCGCGCGATGGTGATCGCATAGACGACGATGGTGATGATAGCGGAGAGACCGAGCTTGTCGGCAATGATCCAGACGGCGAAGGTTCCGGCGAACTGCACCACGGTGCTGCTTGCCGCATCCTCGATGCGCGTCAGCGCGAGCAGCGACACTCGGCCGAACACATAGCCGGCGACGACGCTGCCGATCGTCGCAAGCAGGATGACGGGCACTGCGTCCTTAAGCATGACCGAGCCGATGGCCGCCGAAACCGATATCCGGTAGATCAGCAGCGCGGTGGCATCGTTGAGCAGGCTCTCGCCCTGCACAATGGCTGTGATGCGGTGCGGCACCCTGAACTGGCCGAGCACGGCACTCGCCGCGACCGCGTCCGGCGGAGCGACGATGGCGCCTAGCGCGATCGCCGCCGCGATCGGAAGGCCGGCCATCTTCCAGCCTACGAAGGCAACCACCACGGTGGTGAACACGACGGCGCCGAGCGCCAGAAGCAGCAGCGACAGCCGGTAGCGTTTCAGGTCGCGCAGCGAGGTGTCATAGGCGGCGTCGAGCAGCACCGGCGCGATGAACAGCGCCAGCGCCAGTTCCGGATCGATCTCGATCGTTGGTGCGCCCGGCACGAAGGCCAGCGCAACGCCTGCAAGCGCCAGCAGCGACGGATAGGGTATCTCGAGACGGCGCGACAGCGCCGTCAGCGCGACGGCGATCAGAAGCAGGATGAGGGTGAGCTCGAAGAGGGCCATGGCTCATCGTAACGATGAAACACGAGGCTTGGCAGTACCTCGAGCTAGGATACTGTTGATTTGTCAGGCCAGAAGCGCAGGAGACCGCCATTTGCAGGCCGGCCTCACCTGAATATCAACACAGCCTAGTGCAGAACCAGCATATCGCCCGACGAAAACGAAATGTCCGCCTTGTCGCCGACGACCGGCGGCGGCGTCGTCGAATTGTTGAATGTGTCGAGCGACACCGTGTTGCCGCCGATGCCGACGCGCACGCGGATCACAGAGCCGAGGAAATGCACTTCGGCGATTTCGCCGGACAGGCTGGCGTCATGGCCGGGCTGCCGCCCCAGTGAAATCGCTTCCGGCCGCAGCGCGAGCGACAGTGTGTCGCCGGACTTGGAGCCGTTGAGCTTGCCCTTTAGCGAGACTTCCTGGCTGTTGACCTGCACCTTGCCCGAGGCGGCGTCGGTGACCTTGCCTTCCAGCACGTTGAGCGTGCCGACGAAATTGGCGACGAACTTGGTCGCCGGCCGGTTGTAGATCTCGAATGGCGTGCCGACCTGCTCGGCCCTGCCGCCATACATCACCGCGATGCGGTCGGAGATCGACAACGCCTCTTCCTGGTCATGCGTGACGAAGATTGTGGTGATGCCGAGCTTCTTCTGGATCGAGCGGATTTCCTCGCGCAGCGACACGCGCACCTTGGCGTCGAGCGCTGACAGCGGTTCGTCGAGCAGCAGCAGTTTGGGTTTCGGGGCAATCGCCCGCGCGAGCGCGATGCGCTGCTGCTGGCCGCCCGAGAGCTGGTAGGGATAGCGGTCAGCCATCTGCGGCAGCTTGATGATGTCGAGCATCTCGGCCACTCGGGAATCGATGGCCGGCTTCGACATGCCCGCCACCTTGAGGCCGAAGCCGATATTCTGCGCGACCGTCAGGTTCGGGAACAGCGCATAGGCCTGGAACACCATGCCGACATTGCGCTGGTTGGGCTTCAACCGGGTGATGTCCTTGCCGCCGACGACGATCTTACCTCCCGACGGCTCCTCGAAGCCGGCGACCATGCGCAGCACCGTCGTCTTGCCGCAGCCGGACGGGCCGAGGAAGGAGACGAATTCACCCGGCTCGACGTCGAGATTGAAATCCTCGACCACGGTCGTGGCGCCGAAGGATTTTCGCACATGCTGGATGGAGAGGAACGGCTCGGCCATGGCTTTTGCTTTCAGTTCGGTCGGTTCGCCGATTTCGGCGCGAAGCGGGACAGGATCTGGATCAGTGACATACAGCCCCAGGTAATGGCAAAGGCGATGATGGCAAGCGCCGCCGGTTCATAGGCGCGGTTGGCGCCGATGTTCTGCAGATAGGGGCCGAAGGCCGGACGATTGAGCAGGCTGGCCATCGTGAACTCGCCGATGACGATGGCAAAAGTCAGAAAGGCGCCGGAGAGCACGGCGATCAGCACGTTTGGCAGAATCACCCGAGTAATGATAGTGGGCCAACCGGCGCCGAGGATCTGCGCCGCTTCCGTCAGCGTGCGCACATCGATGGTGCGAAGGCCTGTATCGACCGCCCGATACATATACGGCAGCGACAACGTCGCGTAGCCGATCACCAGCAGGGCGTTGGTGGCCGTATCGTTCGCCAGGAACGGCAGCGGCGAATTCGAGCCGTACATCCTGATGTAGCCGAACACGATGACGATCGCCGGGATGACAAGCGGCAGCAGCGTGATGAACTCGACGATCGGCCTGAGCTGCGGCAGGCGCAGCCGGATCCAATAAGCCGCCGGCACCACCACCAGCACGCCGAGGATGATGGTGAATATGGCGGCAACCACCGAGTACATGAATGTCGCCTGGAAGCGGGCGTCGCCAAGCACGATCTGATAGGCGTCGAACGAGTAGGCGCCGCGACGCATGCGCATCGAGAATTCCGCAGTCGCGATCAGCGGGATAAAGAAATAGGCCGCGCCAAGGATGAAGACGACCCAGGCCCAGAAGCGTCCGGTCTTCATTTCAGCCACCTCTCCGAACGCGTCCGGAACCAGATGTAAAAGACATTGGCGAGGCCGGTGATGACAATCATGCCGAAGGCGATCGCATACCCGAGATGCGCGTTGTGAAGCACGTCGCCGCGGATTTGCGCGTAGAGGAGGATGGGCACGATGTTGAGCGACGAGCCGGTCAACGCATAGGCGGTGGCAATCGCTCCGAAGGCGTTGGCGAACAGGAGGATAACGGTGCCGAGGAAGCTCGGCCAGATCACCGGGATCACGACCATCCGCCAGTACTGGGCCGTCGTCGCGCCAAGTGTCGCGGCAGCCTCGCCCCATTCCTTCTTCAGTCCGTCTATCGCTGGCACGATAATGACCACCATCAGCGGAATCTGGAAATAGACGTAGGTCAGCGTGAGGCCCCAGAACGACAAGATGTTGAAGCCATGCGCGTAGATGTTGAGGCCAAACACGGCGTTGAGGATCACCGTGGCGAGGCCGAGGCGTCCAAGCGTTGCGAGGAAGGCAAATGCCAGAGGGACGCCGGCAAAATTGGAGGCTACCCCGGAAAAGGTCAGTGTCGCCGACCGTATCCAATTGGGCAAGCCGCCGCGCACGATGGCAACGGCGATAGCCAGGCCGGCGAAGGCTCCGATGAGCGCCGATGCCAGGCTGACCTTGATCGAAATCAAGTAGGCCGCAACGATATTTGGCTCCGACAGGGCGATGAGATTTTCCAGCGTGAACTCACCAGCCTCATTCTGGAACGCGCCCAGCATCAGGTAGAGCGTGGGCAGGATGAGAAACATGACCGCGAAGATGAAGAAGGGCGCAACGCCGATCCATTGCGTCGGCAGCCGCAACGCGCGCGCTTCGCTGG
>NZ_RZRY01000467.1:0-5101 GCF_003998035.1 Mesorhizobium sp. M2A.F.Ca.ET.039.01.1.1
CGCCAATTGGTCAAAGTCGTCGCCACACGCGGCGATCGCTGCTGCCGTCATCGCTTTTCCCCTTGCGACAAGCAGTCCCCCGCCTGACCAAGCGGAAAACCATGTCTGCCGGGCCGGTCTTCTGGCTCGGGATCGTCCCGCTCCGGCGCCTTCCCGTCATCGACAGTGGCATTTGCCGGCGCGGTCCCCCTCACAGCGTTGGGCACGCCACGGAATAAAACCGTGTTCCCGATTCTCCCGCGTCGCGGGCACCAGGCAGCGGGACGACCTTACCGCGAAGTTCGGCACCCGCCAATGGCGCGGACGACATGGGCTGGCGCAATTTCCCCAGCCATTCGGCTTTTCAAACATGGTCATTACGGCCGCGGGTGCCTAGATTAGGCGCCATGGCCACCCGTCTCTACACGCACCCAATCTTCCTCGAACACCTCACGCCGCCCGGCCACCCCGAGCGGCCTGACCGCCTGCGCGCCATCGAGCGCGTGCTGGACGACGAGGCGTTTTCGGCGCTCGACCGCGTCAAGGCGCCGGAAGGCGATGAGAAAACCATCGTCTATGCGCACCCCGAGACTTTCGTCGAGCGCGTGCGTGCGGCGATCCCCCGGACCGGCATCGTCTCGATCGATGCCGACACCAGCGCCAGCCCGAAAAGCTGGCAGGCCGCGGTGACGGCGATCGGCGCGGCCAACGCGGCGGTCGACGACGTCTTCGAGGGCCGCGCCTCAAATGTCTTCGTCGCCGCCCGCCCGCCGGGACATCATGCCGAAAAGGCTACGGCGATGGGTTTCTGCCTGTTCAACACGGCGGCCATCGCCGCCCGCTATGCGCAGAAGAAGCATCAGGCCGAGCGCGTCGCCATCGTCGATTGGGACGTCCATCATGGCAACGGCACGCAGGACATCTTTTGGGACGACCCGTCGGTGCTCTACTGCTCGACCCACCAGATGCCGCTTTACCCGGGCACCGGGGCGAAGAGCGAGACCGGCGCCGGCAACATCGTCAACGCGCCGCTCGCGCCGCGGACCGGCAGCGACATGTTCCGCGACGCCTTCCTGTCGCGCGTGCTGCCGTCGATCGATGCGTTCGCGCCGGACCTGATCATCATTTCTGCCGGCTTCGACGCGCATCACCGCGATCCGCTGGCCGAGATCAATCTGACCGAGGACGATTTCGACTGGGCGACCGGCCAGTTGATGGAACGCGCCGGCCGCCACAGCTCCAACAGGCTCGTCAGCCTGCTGGAAGGCGGCTACGATCTGCAGGGACTGGCATTTTCAGTCGCCGCCCATGTCGGGCGGCTGATGAAGGGATAGGGTATGGCAGTGGAAGGCAATGAGGACGTCAAGGCGATGAGCTTCGAACAGGCGCTCGACGCGCTGGAGAAGATCGTCGACGATCTGGAGCGCGGCGACGTCCCGCTCGACCAGTCGATCAAGATCTATGAGCGCGGCGAGGCGCTGAAGGCGCATTGCGACCGACTGCTCAAGGCGGCTGAGGACAAGGTTGAGAAGATCAGGCTGTCGCGCGACGGCAAGCCGGTGGGAACGGAGCCGCTCGATGCGGAATAGTTTGGGTGGGCAGAGCAAGCAGGTAAGGAGTTCAAGCCATGTGCCGCAACATCAAGACCTTGGCCAATTTCGAGCCGCCGGCGACCAATGACGAGGTGCATGATGCAGCGCTGCAATTCGTGCGTAAGCTGAGCGGCTCGACGAAACCGTCCAAGCGCAACGAGCATGCTTTCTATCACGCCGTGGAAGCGATCGCCGCCGCCGCGCGCGAACTGATCGATTCGCTCGAAACCAGCCAGGAACCGCGCAATCGCGAGGAAGAGGCCGCCAAGGCGAAGGCCAGGTCGGCGTTGCGCTTCGCCTAAGGGATAATCATGAGCTTTTTTCCCGGAAACGACCCTGAGCCCGGCGATGCCTTCGCCTGCGACCAGATCGAGCTGATGGTCATCCCGAACGCCAAGGACATCGGCGGCTTCGCGGTGCGCCGCGCCTTGCCGACGGCAAAACGCCGCCTGGTCGGGCCGTTCATCTTCTTTGATCGCATGGGCCCGGCCATCCTGCGCGCCGGCCACGCGCTCGATGTGCGCCCGCACCCGCATATCGGGCTCTCCACTGTCACCTATCTGTTCGACGGCAAGATCAGGCATCGGGATTCGCTCGGCACCGAAATGGTAATCGCGCCGGGCGACGTGAATTTGATGACCGCCGGGCGCGGCATCGTTCATTCCGAGCGCACCCCGGAGGAACTGCGCGGCGCGCCGATGTCGGTCTCCGGCCTGCAGACCTGGCTGGCGCTGCCGGACGGCAAGGAGGAGATTGCCCCGGTGTTCGCCAACACGTCGGTGGCCCGCTTGCCTGAGATCGATGCCGGGTGCGTCAGCGGCCGCATCGTCATCGGCGAATTCTCCGGCCTGCGCTCGCCGGTCGCGACCGCATCGGACACGCTTTATGCCGATCTGCGCCTGGCGGCGGGCGCCAGCGTGCAAATTCCGGCCGATGCCGAAGAGCGCGCCATCTACACGCTGGAAGGCGACGTCTCGATCGCCGGCGATGTTTTTCCGGCCGAGCGGCTCCTTGTGTTCAAGCCGGGCGAGGAGATCGTCGTCTCCTCCGAGCGCGGCGCGCATTTCATGCTGTTCGGCGGCGCTTCGCTCGGTTCCCAGCGCTACATCTGGTGGAATTTCGTCTCGTCCTCGAAGGAACGCATCGAGCAGGCCAAACAGGAATGGAAGACTGGCCGCTTCGATATCGTTCCTGGCGATGAGGAAGAGTTTATCCCGCTGCCTGAGGGTTAGTTCTCGAGCACACAGAATTTTTAACGGCTCGGATATGCGTTTCTAGGTGCATGCCTTGGCGATTGGCCGAAACGTCCCTTGCGTCGTCATCCTATGGCGGAGCAAGGAGCGAAGCGACGCGGCGCAGACCATAGGATCCATGCCGTGACTTCCAAGCGTTGCAACGGTGCAGAATTCTGCTCCGCTGCGCTCTTCGGCCAGAGTCACGGCATGGATTCCAGGGTCTCCGCGACGGAGCTTCGCTCCTGCTTCGCCCTGGAATGACGACGTTGGGGGGCTTCCGCCAATTCCAGCCGTTTTCGATGGCTTGCCAAAACAAGCAGCGCCACGCGTCACTGGCGCGCATTTACATTCGCCCGGCGGCGGCCTATGCCGCGCATGATTAAGGCGCAATCTGCTGGTAGCGCCGTGTTCGATCAATTGAGGCAGGACGCGCCCGAGTGAAGCCAGACACGCCGCTGCTCGACAAGGTCCGCATCCCGGCGGACCTGCGGAAGCTCGATGAGGGGGCATTGCCGCAGCTTGCCGCCGAACTCCGCGCCGAGCTGATCGACGCCGTTTCGCAGACCGGCGGCCACCTTGGCGCCGGTCTCGGCGTGGTCGAGCTGACGGTTGCGCTGCATTATGTCTTCAACACGCCGGACGACCGGCTGATCTGGGACGTCGGCCACCAGGCCTATCCGCACAAGATCCTGACCGGCCGCCGCGACCGCATCCGCACGCTGCGCCAGGAAGGCGGCCTTTCCGGTTTCACCCGGCGGGCCGAGAGCGAATACGACCCATTCGGCGCCGCACATTCCTCGACCTCGATTTCGGCCGGTCTCGGCATGGCCATGGGACGCGACCTGTCGGGTGGCCGCAACAATGTCATTTCCGTCATCGGCGACGGCTCGATGTCGGCCGGCATGGCTTTCGAGGCGCTGAACAATGCCGGCGCGCTCGATGCTCGCCTCATCGTCATTCTCAACGACAACGACATGTCGATCGCGCCACCGACCGGCGCCATGAGCGCCTATCTGGCCAGGCTTGCCTCCGGCAAGGCCTATCTAGGCTTACGCGATTTCGGCAAGAAGCTGACATCCTATCTCGGCAAGCGCGCCGACCGCGCCATCACCCGCGCCGTCGAGCATGCGCGCGGCTATGTCACCGGCGGCACCCTGTTCGAGGAGCTCGGCTTCTACCACATCGGCCCGATCGACGGGCACAATCTGGAGCATCTGATCCCGGTGCTGAAGAATGTGCGCGACAACGGCAAGGGCCCGGTGCTGATCCATGTCGTGACCCAGAAGGGCAAGGGCTACGCGCCTGCGGAGGCCGCGGCCGACAAATATCACGGCGTCAACAAGTTCGACGTCATCACCGGCGCGCAGGCCAAGGCGCCGGCCAACGCGCCCGCCTACACCAAGGTCTTCGCCGAGAGCCTGATCCAGGAAGCGCGCGAGGACGAGCGCATCGTCGCCATCACCGCCGCCATGCCGAGCGGCACCGGCCTCGACCTGTTCGGCGAGGTGTTTCCGTCCCGCACCTTCGATGTCGGCATCGCCGAGCAGCACGCGGTGACCTTTGCCGCGGGCCTCGCCACCGAAGGCTACAAGCCTTTCGCCGCTATCTATTCGACCTTCCTGCAGCGCGCCTACGACCAGGTCGTGCACGACGTGGCGATCCAGAAGCTGCCGGTGCGTTTTCCCATCGACCGCGCCGGCTTCGTCGGCGCTGACGGCGCCACCCATTGCGGCGCCTTCGACACGACCTTCCTCGCGACGCTGCCGGGCTTCGTCGTCATGGCCGCGGCCGACGAGGCGGAGCTTCGCCATATGGTGCGCACGGCGGCGTCCTATGATGACGGTCCGATCGCCTTCCGGTATCCGCGCGGCAACGGCGTCGGCGTCGACATGCCGGAGCGCGGCTCGGTGCTCGAGATCGGCAAGGGCCGTGTCTTGAAAGAGGGTACCAAGGTCGCGCTGCTTTCCTTCGGCGCGCGGCTGCAGGACTGCCTGCTGGCGGCCGAGGAACTCGGCGCCGCGGGCCTTTCCACCACCGTCGCCGACGCCCGCTTCGCCAAGCCGCTGGACGAGGATCTGATCCGGCGCCTCGCCCGTTCGCATGAGGTGCTGGTGACCGTGGAGGAGGGCGCCATCGGCGGCTTCGCTGCCCAAGTCCTGCATTTCCTTGCCCATCAAGGCCTCTTGGAAAGCGGCCTCAAGGTGCGCCCGCTGGTCTTGCCGGACGTCTTCACCGACCACGCCAAACCCGAAAAGATGTATGCCGATGCCGGCCTGGATTCGGCGGGCATCGGCA
>NZ_RZRY01000468.1:0-5084 GCF_003998035.1 Mesorhizobium sp. M2A.F.Ca.ET.039.01.1.1
GTTCTATTCTCAGCCATTACGGCACCAGTGCAGTCTTCGTTTCTTTTGCGTAAACGGAATTGGTTAACGCTTCCCCACCGGAATGGCCTTGACGAGTACCGATCGTAGAAAAATTAACCGCCGGTTAACCATGCCGGCCGATGGTCTGTTAATGTAGATCGTGGCGCGTCGCCGCCGAAAGTTTCAGGTCGCCGAACGTGATCCGCTTCGAAAATGTCGGCCTCCGCTATGGCATGGGTCCGGAGATCCTCCGCGACATCTCCCTGCACATTCCGGAGCGCTCCTTTCAGTTCCTGAGCGGCCCCTCGGGCGCCGGCAAGACGACGTTGCTGCGCCTTTTGTTCATGTCGCTGAAGCCGACGCGCGGCCTGATCACCATCTTCGGCAAGGACCGTTCGCGCATCTCGCGCAGCGAATTGCCGCTGCTGCGCCGCCGCATCGGCGTGGTGTTCCAGGATTTCCGCCTGCTCGACCATATGACGACCTACGAGAATGTCGCGCTGCCCTTGCGCGTGCGCGGGCGCGAGGAGGCGAGCTACCGCACCGACGTCACCGAGCTACTGAAATGGGTCGGCCTTGGCGACCGCATGCATGTGCTGCCGCCGGTGCTGTCGGGCGGCGAGAAGCAGCGCGCCGCGATCGCGCGCGCGCTGATCGAGCAGCCGGAGATCCTTTTGGCCGACGAGCCCACCGGCAATGTCGATCCGCCGCTGGCGCGCCGGCTGCTGAGACTCTTCATCGAGCTCAACCGGCTGGGCACCGCAGTCGTCATCGCCACCCACGACCTCGGCCTGATGGAGCAGGTCGATGCGCGTCGTATGATTCTGGCCGGTGGAAGGTTGGACGTCTATGACTGACTTTCCGGCCGATCACCTCCAGGATGAAGCCGAGGCGCCGGTGACGGTCCGGCGCGTCCAGCGCAAGACGGCGCCGATCGTGCCGGCGCAGAACATCGCCGGGCGGGCGCTGGTGCTGGTCATCGCCATCATGACCTTCCTGTCCTGTCTCACCTTCGGCGCGGTGACGCTGGTGCGCGACACCGCCTCGGTCTGGGAGAACCAGATCTCGCGCGAGGCGACGATCCAGATCAAGCCGGCCGACGGCCTCGACATGGAGGCGGCGCTTGCGCAGGCCTCGCAGATCGCCAGCGAGTTCCCCGGTGTGAAGGGCACCAAGATCATCGACCGCGACGCGACGGCGCGCCTTTTGGAACCATGGCTGGGCAGCGGCCTCAACATCGACGAGTTGCCGGTGCCGCGCCTCATTATCGTCACCATCGACGAGGCCAGCCCGCCTGACTTTGCCGCCATGCGCGCCGCCATCACGCCCAAGATCCCGACCGCCGCGCTCGACGACCACCGCACCTGGGTGGACCGCCTCGTCGCCATGGCGCACACCACGGTGACGATCGGCATCGCCGTTCTGGCGCTGATGCTCTCGGCGACGGTGCTGACGGTGGTGTTCGCCACGCGCGGCGCCATGGCCGGTAACGGCCATATCATCGAGGTGCTGCATTTCGTCGGCGCCGAGGCGCGTTTCATCGCGCGCGAATTCCGCTGGCATTTCCTGGTCACCGGCATGAAGGGCGCGGCAGCCGGCGGAGCGCTCGCGATCGTCGTCTTCATCGTCTTTTCCTGGTGGTCGTCGCGCAACATGGCGACGCCCGAGGCCGACCAGGCGACCGCCTTATTCGGCAATTTCGCCATTGGCTCCGCCGGCTATTTCGGCGTCGGCCTGATGGTGCTTGTGATCGGCGCGCTGACCGCGGCCACCTCGCACGCGACCGTCGTCGCCTATCTCAGCGACATCGACGTTCGCCAGCCGGACGCGGGCTGATCCATGAGCTCCAGCCGAAAGCCCGTGGAAGGCGTTGCATACAAACAAGGCAACGATCACGGCTTGGGCAGATGCCGTAACGCAAAGTGCGCCGCCTCACCTATCAAAGGCCGCATTTCGGAGTTAACCATTAGAAGCTTTCAGGATTAACCTGGGGATGATGGAAGCGCGGGAGCAGATCGAGACGGCTGGACGGATGCCGGCAGTGCGTGCGCGCGCCGCCGCCCCCGCCGAGTTTGGTCGTCTGCGGCTCGCCCTGCGCGTCTGCGGTTTCGTCGCTCTCGCCGCGCTGGTGCTTTTTGCCGGCGGCTTCGGCTGGTTCGCCGACAAGGTCAGCCATATGACGACCCCGCTCGATCCGGCCAGGGCGGATGCCATAATCGTGCTCACCGGCGGGCAGTCGCGGCTCGACGCCGCCATGGACCTGCTGGCGTCCGGCAAAGGGGAACGGCTGCTGATCAGCGGCGTCCATCCGTCGGCCACCAAACGCCAGTTGCAGGCGGCGATGGGTGGTGACAAGCGGCTCTTCTCTTGCTGTGTCGACATCGACCGTGCCGCGCTCGACACCATCGGCAACGCCGAAGAAAGCGCCAAATGGGTGGAAAACCACGCCTATGGCAGCATCATCATCGTCACCAACAATTACCACATGCCGCGCAGCCTGCTCGAGATGGGCCGGCTGCTGCATGGCGCGCGCCTTGAGCCCTATCCGGTGGTCAACACCAATCTCGGCAATGGCGGCTGGCTGACCAAGCCGGAAGCGCTGCGCGTGCTGCTGACCGAATACAGCAAATATGTGCTCTCGCTGGCGCGCGGCTTCCTGCCGCTTCGCACGACGCCCGAGGGCATGACGCTTGCCCAAGCATCGACCGCGGTGAAGAACTAGACCTTAGCCTCCAAATTATCTCGCAAGCGGGCAATCTCCTGCTCCAGGCCGGCGATGCGCCGATCGCGCTCGGCGAGCGCCGCCGCGACATCCGCCGCCTCGAAACGCTGCGGTATGTGCTGCGGACAATTGGCATCCCACGCCGTGACCGTGAACAGGATCGCCTGCTCCGGCTTTGCCTTGTAGTCCGCCGGCATCAGCTTCGCCGTCAGCTCCGGGTCGTTTTCGACGACCCGCGCCCTGCCCCAGACCTTGATGCGCTGCCTGAGCATATAGTCGATCAGGAACAGGAAGGCCTGGTCGTTGTCCTGCAGGTTGCCCTGGGTGATGAACTGGCGGTTGCCGGAGAAATCCGCGAAGCCGATCGTGTGCTCGTCCAGCACCTTGAGGAAGCCGGCCGGCCCGCCACGATGCTGGATGTAAGGCTGGCCTTCGGCATTGGCCGTCGCAAGGAACACGCTGGACTGCGCTTCGATGAAGGCGGCAAGGTCCGGCGTGATCGTGGCCCGCCAGCCGCCGCGCTGCTCGACGCGCGCATAGGAATCGCGCGATCCCTTGCGCGACTGGATCGCCTTGACGGTCGGTGTGAAGGCGACGTCGCTGGTGAATTCGTTCATGCCGGCGCTCCTCGGACAGGATGGCATGTCATTACCCTCTTCCGAAAATCGGATGTAGAGAGCATATTTGCAATTCACCCTTCCAGATTTCGGAAGAATAATGGATCGCCTCGACGCCATGTCCCTGTTCGTCGCTACGGTGGAGGCCGGCAGCCTTTCCGCCGCTGCCAGGCGTGCCGGCGTGCCGTTGGCGACGGTGAGCCGCAAGCTCTCCGACCTGGAGAAGCATTTGAAGACGCGTCTGCTCAACCGCTCGACGCGGCGCCTGGTGCTGACGGATGCCGGCCAATCCTACCTCGCCGCCTGCCGCCGCATTCTCGATGAGGTGAATGAGGCCGAGCGTACCGCTGCGGGCGAATATTCGAGCCCGACAGGCGAGCTGGTCATCACGGCACCGGTCGTCTTCGGCCGCCTGCATGTGCTGCCCGTGATCACCGACTTTCTCGCCATCTATCCGCAGGTGGACGTCCGCCTGACCTTGTCGGACCGGATCACCCAACTGGTCGAGGAGCATATCGATTTGGCCCTGCGCATCGGCGAGCTGCCGGATTCGGCCATGGTCGCGATCCGCGTCGGCTCGATCCGCCGCATCGTCTGCGCAAGCCCGGCTTACCTTGCCTCGCAGGGCACGCCGGAGAAACCATCTGAGCTTGCGGGTCACAGCTGCGTCACCTTCGAGGGCCTTGCCTCTCCCGCGACATGGAGTTTCGGAGCGGGCAAGACGGAAACCACGATCCCGGTCCGCTCGCGCCTGCAAGTCAACACCGCCGAAGCGGCGATCGATGCCGCCATCGCCGGGCTTGGCCTGACGAAAGTGCTCTCCTACCAGGCGGACGCCGGCGTGCGCGCCGGCACGCTGCGGGTGGTGCTGGAGCCATTCGAGTCGCCGCCCTGGCCGGTAAGCCTCGTCCATGCCGGCCAGGGCCGGCTGCCGGTGAAATTGCGCGCCTTCCTCGATTTTGCAGCGCCGCGCCTCAAGGAGCGGCTGGCGCGGTCATTGTAAGCAATTCCAGGAAAAGTGCATCGCGGTTTTCCGTCCGGAATTGCGGCAAACCAAGAGTGGCCGGCATTTCGACCGTGGCGGCGTTTCCTTTTTGCCGCCGCTTGGTGTAACCAACGCACACTTCCTCACGGGCCCCTTGCATGCTCATCATCCGCTCGCTGGCGTTCAACCTCGTCTTCTATCTCAGCCTGATCGTCCAGATGATCTTCTGGACCCCTTTCTATTTCCTGGCGCCGCGCCACCGTGCCTGGTTCGTGCCGAAATTCTGGTCGCGGACCTCAATGTGGCTCTATGACAAGATCGCCGCGACGAAGAGCGAGATCACCGGTGTCGAGAACCTGCCCGAAGGGTCCTTCATCCTGGCGCCGAAGCACCAGTCCTTCTGGGATGCGATCGCCTTCTTCCCCTATCTCGACGACGCGCTCTACATCCTGAAACGCGAGCTGACCTGGATCCCTTTCTTCGGCTGGTACATCATGAAGATGCGCATGATCCCGGTCGACCGCGGCAGCCGTTCGAAAGCGCTGAAAGCGGTCGTCGTCGCGACCAGACAGGAGATGGACCGCAACCCGCGCCAACTGATCATCTATCCCGAAGGCACGCGCCGCGCGCCGGGCGCCGAGCCGTCCTACAAATACGGCATCGTCGAGATCTACACGCAGCTGGCCGTCCCCGTCGTGCCGGTCGCCCATGTCGCCGGCCTCTATTGGCCGCGCCGCAAGTTCCTGCGCTATCCGGGCAC
>NZ_RZRY01000469.1:0-5081 GCF_003998035.1 Mesorhizobium sp. M2A.F.Ca.ET.039.01.1.1
CAGTTGGGACCGGGCTTTCACACCATGCCTCATGAGGAAGCGCACCACGTCCGCCGCGCCATCCCGCGCGACGAGCGTTCCTTCCTCGGCCGCATTGAAAACCGTCACTTCCTTGGCGTTGCGCAGGAAAGGCATCGCGTCGACCACGGCCCGCCGCGCTTCGCGGCAATCCTTCCAGGCGACCATGATCCTCTCACCCTTGAAGGAGGCGAGATCGTCGGCCGCAAACAGAACCGGCCTGCCCGCGGAAAGCACCAATGCTCCCGGATCCACGGTCCTTCGGAAATCGCCGGCGGCGACCGCGGCCGGCGCTCCGGTGATCACCAGATCGGCCGCCCGCGCGTGCAGCGCCACGGCGCGCGTAGGGTCGTCGAGTTCCGCACGCCAGGATGCGCGCTCGTTGTCACCGGCGACGGCGAGGAACTCCTCCTTGAGATTGCTGATCCGATCCTCGATCTCGAGCGTCCGGCGACGCAACACCTCGGCCACAGCCGGAGAGGACTCGCTCGGCGACACCAATGCGGAGGGCTCGGCAGCCGCCAGCGCGATCAGATCCGCCTCGAACTTCCTTGCGACCTGCCGCGCGAAAATCAGGCGCGGCGTTGCCGGGGCGTCGATATCGAGCTGGACCAATATCGTCGTGTAGATCATATCCGGGCTCCATCAGAGAGGGTAGACCAGCACGGCCGAAAGCGCCCCGCTTTGATGTGCATCAACTTCGGTTCAGTCGGGACAGGACAGGCCGAGAGCATCGAGTCCGGCCGCAAGGTGATCGCCCAACAGCGGGTTGCCGCAAAGATAGTCGGCCGTGTGCCTGTTGTGAGCGTAGGCGGCCTGCTGACGAACCTCGTCCCAATCGCCCGCCTTGCCGTCATCCCTGCCGAGCCATGTCAACGCCACGAGGTCGATCTGCTCGTCGACGGAGAGATCCGAGATCAGCGACCCAAGCTCTTCGCGCACGGGGTCATCATCATGGTCCTGAAGCACCGCGACTTCGCCATCGTCCGTGGGATTGGAGCCCGCATCCGGCTCGGTGACGGCGACCTTGACATCGAATCCATGCGCCTTGGCGATTATGAAACAGACCTTGCCGGCGGAGATCGCCAGCTCAGGAGCCTCGGTGTCCTCACTACCGATCCCGCGTTTCATCCGATACCTCCTCTTGCGCCGTCAGCGCCACGGATCCCGTCATTGGCCGAGGCTCCCGATATAGGCGATCATCGCCTCGATCTGATCCGGAGAGGCCACAAACTCGGGCATGTCCGGATGGCCGGTGGAGATTCCCTCGGCCAAGGCTTCCTGCAGGTCCTCGATCGGATAGCGGCGGTGCAATAGACGAAAAGGCGGGGCATCGGGATGGGTGCTTTCGCCAGTCCGGCCGACTGCGTGGCACCGCGCGCAGTTTGTTTCGACCAGCCTTTTGCCATAGGCGACCTGCAGATTATCGCCCGCCCAAGCCGGCGATGCGAAGGCGATAGCAAACGGCAGAACCTTGAGCGCTGTTTGACGTTTCATGGCTGCTGAATACGTCTTGAGCGGACGCCGCGCCTTGACCTCGCTCAAACGGCTGGAACGCAGCTACCGCTCGAGGACATACGTGCCGGGCGCCGCGCAAACCGTCTTCAAGGCGCCCAAGGCATCGCCCCGGTCGGCCGCGACCTCACGGCTGGAATGACCGGCCAGCCATTCGACCCAGGCCAGCCACCAGGAGCCATATGTCACGGCCACCTCTTTTGCCCACTCGTCCGGGCCGGGACGAATGGCGGCATGGCGGCAACTGAGCCTTTTATAGGAACGGCTCGGGTGTCCGGGCTCCGACACGATACCCGCATTGTGCCCGCCGGTGGTCAGGACGAAGTCGATGTCGGTGTCCAGGAGATAGGTCAGCTTGAATACCGAACGCCACGGCGCGACGTGGTCCGTCTCGGTGCCGACCGCGAAGACCGGGGCTCGAATGTCTTCCAGATGAACAGGCCTTCCCTCGACGCGAAAGCGTCCCTCGACAAGGTCGTTGTCCAGATAGAGCTGCCGCAAATATTCCGACTGCATGCGAAACGGCATACGGGTTGAATCGGCATTCCAGGCCATGAGGTCGGTCATCGGAGCGCGCTCGCCGAGCAGATATTCGCGCACCATGCGTGACCAGATCAGATCCTGCGAGCGAAGCATCTGGAAAGCGCCAGCCATGCGGCGCTGGTCGAGGGTGCCTTCCACCCACATCACGTCCTCGAGCAGCGTGATCTGGCTCTCGTCCATGAACAGGCCGAGCTCGCCCGGTTCTTCGAAATCCACCTGCGCTGCGAAAAGCGACAGGCTGGCCAGGCGGTGGTCGCCGTCACGGGCCATTGCCGACGCCGCTATCGACAGCAGCGTCCCGCCAAGGCAGTAGCCCACCCCGTGAATCCGGCTGCTTCCCGTCGCCGCCTCGACCGCGTCCATGGCCGCCATCGCGCCGAGCCGGCGATAGTCGTCGAGCGAGACTCCAGCCTGATCGCTGCCCGGATTGCGCCAGGAGATGCAGAAAACCGTATAGCCGCTCTGGACAAGATAGCGGACCAGCGAGTTCTCCGGTGAAAGATCGAGGATGTAGTATTTCATGATCCAGGCGGGGACGATGAGGATCGGCTCCTCCTTCACGGTGTCCGTCATCGGCGCATAACGGATCAGCTCGATCAGTTCATTGCGGAAGATCACCTCGCCCGGTGTGGCGGCAACCTCGATGCCCGGCCGGAAGTTTTCCACGCCAGCCGGCGGCTTGCCGTCGGCCAGACGCAGCAGGTCGTCGACCAGATTGCTGGCGCCGTTGACGAAATTGGCGCCATTTTTCCGCAGGGTCTTGTCGATGACCTCCGGGTTAAGCGCCGGGAAATTGGAAGGAGAGACGGTATCCAGGATCTGCCGGCTATAGAACTCGACGAGGCGCTCATGCCTTCTGGTAACGCCTGGAAGTCCGCTGGTCGCGTTGTGCCACCATTGCTGGGAAAGCAGGAAGGCTTGCTGCGCGGCGTTGAAGGGGAATGACTGCCACGCCTGATGCTGGAACCTTCTGTCTTGCGGCAGGGGTGTGATGGTCGGCGCAGCGGTCCCCATTCCAAGCCCGCAGCGAAAAAGAAAATCATTCAACCTGACGAGCTTCTCGACCGCCTTGGTGGAGACCTCCGCCTGCTTGCCCGGTGATGTGGACAAGTGCAGCAGCCAGTCCTGCCAGGCCTGCAGGAGGCTGATCGGCGAAATGCCCGCGGTGAAGGCCGCTACCAGAGCATGCGAGAGCCTGTCGACATCGCGATAGACCCTTGCGCTTTCTTCGTCCGGCAATAGCGGCGCCGGGGCCGCGGCCATCACCTCGGTGCCCATGGAGCCCTGCGGCGTCCCGGATCTTCCGCCATGTCATGACTGCTCCAGGCGGAGGACCGATCGGCGGCTGGCTTCCAGCTTTTCCCTGATGGCGACATTTCAGGCGGGAAGCGTTGCCGCGGCCATGTCGTTCATCGTTGCTTCCGCCTCCTTGCGGACTTGCCCGGCTGTCTCCGAAGCCAGCTTGGCGCCGATGGAAGCGAATTTGCCGGCTTCCTTCGCATAGTCGGAGGTGGCGTTCTGGACGAAATTCACGAACACGTCGAACGCATCGACGAACTCGTCACCGCCGATCAGCTCCTCTACAAGCTTCAGGTCATCCTCGAACCGCCGCTTGAGGAAGGACACGCCTTCGATCTGGTAGCGCAGCAGCGCGCGGACCGAATGCGCCTGCATCGCGGCGGCGGCTCTTACGAATTTCTGGCCGGTGTGGGCGAAAGGGAGCAGCTCGGGCGCCCGAAACTCTTCTGGATTCCACATCATGGTGTCTTTCCCTTCGCTTCTCGCTTCAATTCTGATTTTGGGTGATGCGGCCGTGAGCGGCGCCCAAAGCCGTGGCTTGCGGACAAGCCTTTGCTTCGCCGGAACGACGCCCGCTCGAAATAGATCGCGGCTCCGGCGATGAAGCCGAGGCAGAGCACGGCGCCCCATAGCAGGAAATCTTCAGTGACCATCAACGAGCCCCTTTGGCCGTCCTGGCCGAACATCGCAGGTGCCGCGCAAGCTGGCATTGATCATGATCAATCCGGCCCGGCATGCCGGCTTTGACCCTGATCAAGGCGAGTGACGCCAATGCCCGCGACAAGTCCGGGACAACAAGCCCACAAGCCCACCCGCAGACGCAAAGCGAGGGACGGATATGAAGGAATTGCCGCTTGCCGATGTCTACCGGCTGATTGAGCCCGGTCCGGTCGTCCTGCTTTCGACGCGGTCCAGGCAAGGCCGCTCGAACATCATGACGATGTCCTGGCACATGATGGTGGAAGTCGCGCCGCCAATGATCGCCTGCGTCGTGTCAAGCAATGACCTCTCCTTCTTCGCCTTGCGTCAAACCAGGGAATGCGTGATCGCGCTCCCTGCCGTCGGCCTTGCGGAGAAGGTCGTGAAGGTCGGCAATTGCTCTGGCCGGGACACGGACAAGTTCGCGACCGCATGGTTCACGCCGCTTCCCGCCGAACAAGTATCGGCGCCGCTGGTGGCCGAATGTTTCGCCAACCTAGAGTGCCGCGTGGTCGATACGCGCCTGGTCAACAGACACAATCTCTTCCTGCTGGAAGTCGTCAAGGCTTGGATCGATCCGCAACAGCCGAGGCCAAAAACCATCCATCACATCGGGCATGGCACCTTCGGTGGTCGATGGCGAGGTCATCCATTTCGAATCCCGGATGCCTTGAAAGTCGGGGGCGCGGCTTAGAAACGACTTTGATCCACATCAAGGCGCGCAGGCTCTTGCGACATAGGGTTTGGTCCCTCGAGAAGGATCAAGTCGAAGGCGCGTACGATGAGCTACAAATCAATTCTCCTGAACCTCAATATCGACGGTCCGATCGAACCGATCACGCGGATCGGCGTGAATCTCGCCAGGCGCTTTGATGCCCGTTTGATAGGGTTTTGCGCCGCGGATGCTCCGTTGCCGGTGACGATGGCGCCTGAGGGCGCGGCGATCGCCGCCGATATCTGGGAACAGTCGCGGGATGAGATCCGACGCCGCCTGACCAGCCTGAACG
>NZ_RZRY01000046.1:0-18496 GCF_003998035.1 Mesorhizobium sp. M2A.F.Ca.ET.039.01.1.1
GTAGGGCGTCATGACGCTGGAGTCGCGCGAATAGACCTGCATCGGCAGTTCCGGCGTCGGCTCGTGCCAGTGGATATTGACGCCGAAATGCTCGTAGGCTGCGACGAGGTCCTTATGCTGCGCCTGAGCGATCTGGATGTTGCAGGGCGCCTCGCGCAGATGTTTCCTGGATAGCGAGCTGGTCGACAGGTGGCGCAGGAAGTTCGGCGAGCCGAGCAGCACGTCAGTCAGCACATCGGTCTCGTTGGCGAAGCCCCAGGCGGTCAGCGGCTTGGTGCCGCCATTGGGGTTGCGGCGCTGCAGCGAGAAGGGCTCGGCGACGATGCGGTCATGGACGGTCATGGGGTTCTCCTTGGACTGTTTTGTTGATCGGTCATGCGGTGGAAGCGGCCGGGATCCACCAGTCGCGCCCGCGCGCGGTGGTGACATATTCCGGCCAGCGGAAGTTGATCGGCGGTTCATAGTCGCAGAGCGGCGCGATCCAGTTCGAGCCGCCGATGCCGCCGCCGGTCCGCCTGACGAACTCGTCCATCGCGGCATCGCGCGCGGCCTTGTCCTCCAGCAGGCGCAGTGCCGTCAGCGCGACCGTCTTGGCGGCGCAGGTGACCATCGGATCGATGGTGGCGGAGATGCCGCCCAGCGCGTTCATCGCCCAGGATGGATAGACATGGCCCTTGGCCGCGCGCAGCGCCGGGCGGGCGATGTAGAAACGCGATGTCGGCGCGTGCCAGCTCATGTCGGTGTAGTCGTCGGAGGTGGAGTTCACCTGCGAGGGCGGCAGGTCGCGGCGCAGGATCGCCTCGGCCTCCTGCGGCGCGATAAGCCGCTCCAGCTCGTCGATGAACGGGTTTTCGGTCGCCTCGCCGCCGGCATTGACCTGGACCTCGCGCCCGATCGCCCTCGCCTCTTCGTTCCATTGCGGCGCGCCGACAGTGGAGAGCGCCTGATAGGTGATATCGGCCATGGCGTGGTTGGCGAGCCCCGGCCGCGACTTCGAGACCCAATGACGCTCGTAGCGGCAGCCGCTCATCCTGGCAGCGGCTTCGGCGTTACGGTCGAGCACCGCGGTCACCTGTTCGGCCATGGCGATGGTCGGCACGCGGATCATGTACTGGATCTCGGCAAGGCCGGCCGGCAGATTGTCGGCGGTCGCCTGCCCTGCCGTCAGGATCGCCTCGCTGATCGACCAGCCGCCCTGATGGGTGAGCATGGAATCGCGCAGCGCCTTGGAGGCCATGTACATCATCATCAGCGCGTCATTGGCGCCGGGCGCCCGCACCGCCGAATGCGCCTGCGGGATGGGTGCTGCGTCGCTTGCCGCGCGGCCCCAATTCTCGGGCTCGTCGCAGACGAAGCGGTAGATCATCGAATAGGCGGCGCCGCAATGCGTGTCCCAGCGCGCGGTGTTGCAGAGCGGCAGCATGTAGAAGGGATGGAAGGAGATCATGCCGGCAAGGCCGTCATAATAGCCTTTTGCCGCATGGATCGGTTTCGAGCCCCGCACCTTCTCGGCCGGCTCGCCGGTGAAGCGCAGCGTGCCCTTGATGCCATGCTCCAGCATCGCCGCCTTAGTCGCGAGCAACCCGCCGAGGCTGCCGATGCCGAGGCCCGAATGCGGATCGGTGTGGCCGCCGGCCTGAAATCCCAAGCCTTCTCGCGGCCGCTTCACCGTCGCGGCGTCCTGGCAGTTGCCGGGCACGGCGTCATACTCGCCATACATGCCGATCACCGGGCCGTCGCCATTCGTCCAGTGGGCGCAGAAGGCCGTCGGCATGCCGCCGGAGCCTTCCTCGACCGAGAAGCCTTCGCGCTTCAGCCGCTCGACATACCAGGCCGCCGATTGATATTCGCGCCAGGCGGTCTCGCCGAAATCGAAGATGGTGCGCGTCCAGGCCGACAGCAGCGGCTGGATGCCGTCGATGCAGGCAAGCGCGGTTTCCTGCGCTGAACTCGTCACCGGTTTGTCCATGGTGCAAGAAAAGCAGTGAAGCGGCTCATCAAAAAGTGATATGTTTTCCCGGCTCGTGCAAATTCGGTTCACCTGAGGCCTCTTGCGAATACCCTCCACGCAGGCGCTGCGCGCCCTCGACAGTTTTGCCCGTCACGGCAGCGTATGGCGCGCCGCCGACGAGCTTCACCTCACCCGCAGCGCCGTCTCGCATCAGCTACGGCTGCTTGAGCGCGACCTCGGCTTCGATCTCCTGCAGCGCATCGGCAAGGGCGTGGCGCTGACGCCGCGCGGCCAGCGCTACGCGGCCGACGTCAGGAAGGCGCTGACCGTGCTCGGCGACGCGGGGACGCACAACAACGGTGCCGGCGTCGGCGGCTCCTTCGCCATCTCCTGCCCGCCGGGCTTCGCCTCGATGTTCCTGTGCACGCATATCGGCGAGTTCCAGCAAATGTATCCGGATGTGGCGCTGTCGGTGCTCACGCCGCGGCGGCTCGACGACGTCTCAAATCCGGACGCCGACGCCTTCATCGCCTTCGGGGTCGGCAACTGGCCGAACCGGGCCGTGGAACTGCTCTGCGAAGTCTCCTTCACGCCGCTCTGCAGTCCAAGGCTGCTCAACAAGGTCGGCGGCTTTTCCAAACCCGCCGACGTGCTGCGCGCCAGCCTGCTCCATCTCAGCGACACCGAGGACTGGGCGCGCTGGCTGGCGCTGTCCAAGGTGGAAAATCCCGATACCGAAGGCGGCATCTTCTTTTCCGACATGAACCTCGTCTTCTCGGCGGCGATCGCCGGCCAGGGCATTGCGCTGGGCGACGAGCTGACCGGCCGCCAGGCGCTGAGCGAAGGCCGGCTGGTCAAGCCTTTCGAGGCGACCATCCCCTCGCCGCGCTCCTATTTCCTTGTCTTCGAGCACGCCAAGGCGGGGCACCCGGTGCTCAACGCCTTCGGCGACTGGCTGAGGGCGAAGCTGTCGGAGAGCAGGGTTTAGATTGAGTGCTGCCGCCCTCTCCGGTCGTCATCCTCGGGCTTGACCCGAGGATCCATGCCGTGACGTTGGCCGAAGTGTGCGGCGGGCGAGAATTCTGGACCGTTGCAACGCTCGTGTGTAACGGTGTGGATTCCAGGGTCTGCGCGCGTCGCTTCGCTCCTTGCTCCGCCCTGGAATGACGAGGGCATGAAGGCTTTCGCCAATCGCGAACGTTAGTGAGCGCCGAACGCCCGCGTCTGCACACGCTGTTGCCACCTGCCAATACGGGTCACCCGTGAATCAAATTTGCCGATCAGGCGAAAACTATTCGGTTGCGGTGAGCCGCAGCCATGCCTACGATTTCATTGGGAACTGAGGAAAGAGCCAGGATGCAGCAACCCGGCCGGGCCGCAGAAATCAAAGCGAACGGGATCGGCAAGAGCTTCGGCTCGTTCCGGGCGCTCGATAACCTGTCGCTCGATATCGGCCGCGGCGAGTTCCTGACGCTGCTTGGCCCTTCCGGCTCCGGCAAGACCACTTTCCTGATGATCCTAGCTGGCTTCGTGCAGCCGAGCGAGGGCAGGCTTTTCAGCGACGGTGTCGACATCACCAACCGCCCGGCGGAGCAGCGCGCCGCCGGGATGGTGTTCCAGGGCTATGCGTTGTTCCCGCATATGAGCGTGGAGCAGAACATCGCCTTCCCGCTCAGAGTGCGCAAGAAATCCGCCTCGGAAATCAAGAGCCGTGTCGGCGAGATGGTCGAGCGCGTCGGCCTCAAGGGGCACGAGAAGAAACTGCCGGCACAGCTTTCCGGCGGCCAGCAGCAGCGCGTGGCGCTGGCCCGTGCGCTGGTGTTCGAGCCGGGCGTGCTGCTGCTCGACGAGCCGTTCTCGGCGCTGGACAAGAGCCTGCGCGGCCAGATGCAGGCCGAGATGAAGCGGCTGCACCAAGAGACCGGCACAACCTTCGTCTTCGTCACCCACGACCAGAGCGAAGCGCTGGCGCTGTCCTCGCGCGTCGCCATCTTCAACCACGGCAAGCTCTTGCAGGTGGGCCGGCCGGATGAGGTCTACGACCGGCCGGCGAACCGCTTCGTCGCCGAGTTCCTGGGCGAGATCAACATGCTGCCGGTGAAGGGCGTGCGCCCCGCCGACAATGGCGCCACGGGGCTCTGCGAGGACCGCGCGGTCAACATGCGCTGCAAGGCGGAGGCGATCAAAGGCGACGCCATCCTCGCCATCCGCCCCGAGGACATGTCGATCGCGCCGGAAGCGTCGGTCAACCAGAACGGCATTGCCGCGACGGCCGTCGCCTCGACCTATCTGGGCGCGGCGACCAAGCTCGACCTCACCACGCGCCAGGGCGCCAGGGTCACCGTTTCGGTGCCGAACGAAGTGGCTGCGGCGGCGCTCAGCAAAGGCAATTCGGTCTGGCTTACATGGCCAGCGGAGAAGGGTTTCCTCCTTCCGGATGGAGGACAGTAAGCACCGCCGTCGCGGCCAGACACATCACCGCGGCGGCTTCCGGTTCAAATCAACGACAAACAAGGGGAACTGACATGAGCGATACAAAGAAACAGACGATCGAATCCCTCGCCGAGCGGACCAAGCGCGGCGAGATCTCACGCCGCCAGTTTGCGCAACTAGCGGGCTTGGCGCTCGCCGGCACGCCGCTGTTGTTGCGCTCGACCGGCGCCTTCGCCGAGACCAAAGGGCTGGTGCTGGTGAACTGGGGCGGCGACGCCATCACGGCTTACGACGCCGCTTACGGCCAGGCCTTCACCAAAGACACCGGCATCCCGGTCAAGATGGACGGCTCGGGCCCGACGGAAGGCGCCATCGCCGCGCAGTTCAAGAGCGGCGCGCCGACCTGGGACCTGGTCGACGTCGACCCGTTCTCGGCGATCACGCTGGGCGGCCAAGGCATGCTCGAGCCGATCGACTACAAGATCGTCGACAAGAGCAAGATGCGGCCGGGCTTCGGCTGGGAGTATGCAGCCTCCACCTACTTCTTCTCCTATGTGATCGCTTACGACTCGCAGAAGTTCGGCTCCAACGCGCCGACCGGCATGGCCGACTTCTTCGACGTCAAGAAATTCCCAGGCAAGCGCTCGCTCTACAAATGGGGCGTGTCGAGCTGGGAAGCCGCACTTCTGGCCGACGGCGTCGCGCCTGCCTCGCTCTATCCGCTCGATCTGAAGCGCGCGCATGACAAGATCGCCGCCTTCAAGGAAAACGTCGTCTCCTATTGGGGCGGCGGCGCCGAAAGTCAGAGCGTGCTGCTCAACGGCGAGGCCTCGATGGCGATCGTCTGGTCGACGCGCGCCTCGCTGATCGAGCAGGACTCCGGCGGCCAGATCAAGTTCATCTGGGACCAGGGCCTGATCTCGCCCGGCGCGCTGGCGGTGCTCAAGAACAACCCCGGCGGCAAGGACGCGGCGATGAAGTTCATCGCCAGCACGCAGGATCCGCAGAAGGAGTTGGTGATGTTCGACAAGCTCGGCCAGGGTCCGGCCAATCCGGCGGCCGACGCGCTGATCCCCGCCGACAAAAAGCGCATCAATCCCGTCGATCCGGACAACATGAAGAAGCAGATCGCGCTCGACATGGAGTGGTACGCCAAGAATTACGGCGCCGCGCTCGACGAATACACCAAGATCATCTCCGCCTGATCAGGGCGGAGACTTTCTCACTGATGAGAGGCACCCTCTCCGACAGGATGGGCGCGGCGCTGCTGATGGCGCCGCTGCTTCTGTTCCTGGTCCTTGCCTATGCCTGGCCGTTCCTCGGCGTGGTGAAGTGGAGTTTTACGCTTCCCACGCCCGGGCTCGGCCAGTACCATGCTTTGCTCACCGACGACCTGGTGCAGTCGGTATTCATCCGCACGCTGCGCATCGCGGCGATCGTCACTCTCATCTCCGTCACCGCCGCTTACGCCATCACCGTGGTGTGGGTGCGCGGCAGTCCGCTGCAGCGCGTGCTGGCCGAATTCTGCATCCTGGTGCCATTTTGGATCTCCGTACTCACCCGCGCCTTCGGCTGGGTGGCGCTGCTCTCCAATCGCGGCCTGATCAACACCTGGCTGCAATCGATCGGCTTCATCTCCGAGCCGCTGACACTGGTGCGCAACGAATTCGGCGTCATCGTCGGCATGTCGCATTTTTTGATCCCCTTCGCGGTGTTCCCGCTGGCGTCCGCCATGCGCAGCCTGGACGAGCGCGTGCTGCTCGCGGCGCGCGGGCTCGGCTCCAGCCGCATGCGCACCTTCTGGACCGTGTTCGTGCCGATGACGCGCTCCGGCATCATCGGCTCGGCGATGATCACCTTCGTGTTCTCGCTGGGCTTCTTCGTCACGCCGGCAATCCTCGGCGGCGGCCGCAGCGTGATGATCGCGGAGCTGATCTATCTGCGCATCTTCCAGAGCCCGGACTGGGGGCTGGGGGCGGCGATCAGCGTCGTGCTGGTGGTGTTCGTCGGCGCGCTGATGGCGCTGCTTTTCCGCTACGTCAAACCGAAGCAGCTGGTGTAGCCAAGATGCCGACCTATCGTCCCGGCCCCGTCTCGCTCGCCCTCGCCGTGCTGGTGGCGCTGTTCCTCCTGATGCCGCTGCTTGCCGTCATCCCGGTGTCGCTGACGCCGAGCCGCATGCTGACCATGCCGACGGGTGAACTGTCGCTGCGCCACTACCACTCGCTGATCGAGGATCCGCGCTGGCTGGAGTCCATCCTGCTGTCGATCCGGATCGGCGTGGTGAGCAGCGCGCTCTCCACGGTGCTTGCCCTCACCTTCAGCCTCGGCGTCTGGATGTTCCAGCCGCGCTTCACCGCGGCCCTTGTCGGCTTCGTGCTGCTGCCCATGGTGGTGCCGCCGGTGGTCTCGGCGGTGACGCTCTATTTCCTGCTCACCTCGGTCTCCGGCCTCACCTCGTTCTTCGGCTACGATACATGGCTCGGTGTCGCCATGGCGCATTCGGTGATGACTGTGCCTTTCGCCACGGTGCTCATCCTGGTGTCGCTCAGCCAGCTCGACCGGCGCATCGATCTTGCCGCGCGCGGCCTTGGCGCCAGCGTGTGGGAGCGCGCGACGCGCGTCATCATACCCAACATCAAATTCGGCATCGTCACCGCCGCGCTGCTCTCCTTCGTGCTTTCCTGGGAAGAGATCGGCGTGACGCTGTTCATCACCTCGGTGAATGCGATCACGCTGCCGCGCCTGATGTGGATGGGCCTGCGCGACAACATCGATCCGGCGATCGCGGCGCTTTCGGTGATCCTGATCGTCATCACGGTGCTGGTGCTGGCGGTGAGGAGCGTGATCGCCAGACAGAAGGCGTCGCCGTAGAGCGGTTGCGTTCACGGAAACAGCGGACCGTTCTCTCTCTTGACGCGGCCCATGCGGGAACCCGCCCACACCTCCCTTGAATTGCCCTGGGAACTGCCCCGGTCCAGAAACGAAAGAGGCCCGCCAGGAGCGGCGAGCCTCTTTACGGAGCCGAAGTGGAAGCTCGGCACCGTGATGATCCGGGGGTGTGGATCGACTCGAAGTCTAGCCAACAGGGCTCAGCCGGGCGACTTACAAATCCGTAACCTGCGGTCGGTCTGTGTGCCCAACCGGCCAAGAAAAGCCTGTTCTATCAGCGGCTTGCGGAGAGCATCCGACATCGAGACAGCGCTTGTCAAAGAAACGTGATGAACCGTCTGTCCGGCCGGCGGGACGGCGGAGCGGCTTGGAAATGCAGGGGAACCGGGCGGCGTCCCGACACGGCCCGCTTCATTGCAGTCTGCGCCATCAAGGCGCCGCGCCGGACGAAGGCCCCCCGGCCTCGCCCGTGCGTAGCAGTCCGTTCAGGCGGCCTGCGGCCGCCGCATCCTCTCGACGAAGGCCTGCCTTGCCGGTCCGGCAAGCGGCTTGTCCGTGGTCAGCAGGCCATCGAGCAACGCCAGAAGTTCGCGCGCTGCCGAAGACTTGCAGGAATAATAGACCATTTGACGATCACGGCGGGTTTCTACAAGGCCAAACCTGCGCAGTTTGGCCAGGTGTTGCGACAGCGCTGATTGGCTGAGTTCGACCTTGTCGGCGAGCACGCCGACAGAGAGTTCGCCCTCGGCGAGGTAGTTCATGATGAGCAAACGCTTTTCGTTGCCCATCACCGCAAGAAAGGCTGCCGCGCTTTCTGCGTTGGCGGTAAGTTTCTTGGTAACCATCGATTTCCCCATGCTTCATGCTCTTCCGAAGGCCATGGGGGCAATGGCTTCAGAATTCCAGAGCGTTGATGAGCCTGCCCCGGTTTGGACGCGGGACCTGCCCTGCTTCTTTTCGACCAGAACCCCTTCGTAACCCGGTTGCCACCACGTCGAGGTTGCTGGTCTCGGACAGAACGCGCGGCGCTTTTTCGGGCTCAAGTCAATGCAGACTCGGAAAAATTCCGCGCTGCTAATACGTATCAGCGCAGCGCTCGTTCGGCAAGAATATAACGAGGCCGGCAAAACAGCGGCCAGCCTCAGGGCAAGAGCGGCGTCAGCCGAAGCGCATGGCAAGGATACCTTGCAGCGACTCACGCTCAACCTTCAAACATGCTAATATTAGCCGGGCAAAAAAGGAGCCCGGCGCAAGGAGGAAGCCATGTCCATCGCGTCCAATGCCCGCAACACATTCACTCCCGACGAGACGGCCATGCTTGGCCGTGTCTATGAGAATGGCAGCGTCGAGGGCGAGACTACCGAGCAGAAGGAAGCACGCGCCTCGCGCATCCTGGCCAATTACATGGCCGGCATCACCGACGAGGCGGAGTTGATCGAGCTTTCGCGCAGGCCGCTTGGAAGATGAGCAACGTGGTCCGCCCACGCGAGGCGGCTTCACGGTGAGTTGACGTTCCGGCACGGAACGCAACGGCAGAATATCGTGTTCCGACATGTTCGGGAGGTTTCGCGATGATCCAGGGATGGTTCTCCAAGCCGGTTGAAGTCGCCGTCGGCCTTTCCGGGTCGATCCGCCACATCTCCAACGCCGAACAAGCCGCCGAGCTGCTGACCGGCCAATGGCGCGATGCCGGCAGTGCGCTGCATGGCGAGGCGCTGCGGGCCTGCCGCCGCGCGATCCGCGGCGACGTCACGGCCGATGCCGCCAGGGAGGCCTTCATCGCCGCCGCGCGCGAAGCGCATGTACTGGTCGAATAGGGCATGGCAGCGCCTTATTACACGCGCCTGCCTATCGATAGAAAAGCCACAAAAGCACCAGCACCGCGAACACTGCCGGAGAGAGCAGGATTCCAGGCCGAAAAATGCACATGGCCAGGGAAAGCGGCGTGAGCATGCCTGGCCGCGCCGATCCCTATCGGTTGCGCGCGTTGACGGGAAGGCGACACGCTGTTCGAAACGCGCGCAAACGATCCGCTTCAGCATGCGCGCGGTTTTGCCGGACCTCGTCGTAGAGCCCGAAAGCGGTCGCCATCAATGTCGCGGCGGTCATGGCGAGTGCAAGCACGGCGATAATCATGAGAGGTTTTCCCGCGTTTCATCAGCCTGGCGGATTCATTAGCGCAGCCTGCGAGGGTGCTGCAGTGACTTTGGTCACACGATTTTCAGCCGTCCGGAATCGCTGAAGAGCCCGTCCCGACGCTGCCCATCGTCGCCTCGAAATTCTTCGGAACCTAATGCGCGGTGGTTGGTTAATGCGCGGGTCCGCAATCGCCTCACGGACCTGCATCGGACGCCATCCGGCACCGATTGCTTGCTCAAAAAGACAATCATAAGAAACGGAGGAAGTGATGAACGATGTCTGGTTTTCCGAACCAGTCGTGATCGATTTCCAGCCAAACGGCCAACGCAAGGTATCGAGCTGCTTCGAGGCGATGGAATGCCTCGACCTACGTTGGCCGGGACAGGCGCGCGACGGCGCCTGGCGCTCGGCGAGCCGCGTCTGCCGTGACGCGCTTGACGGGCTGCGCAGCCCGGTGGAAGCCCGCAAGACGCTGCGCAAGGCGGCGAAGATCGCCGGACTGCTGGCGTAGCCTCGATTTCTCCATGCCCGTTGCGGTTTCGCGCGGGCTTTCCTTTCCATACAAGGGAAGTTACGGCCGGCGCATACTGCGGAACGCGTTAAAGCACGCATCCCGTGGGGTACATGAAAACGCCGGCCGCTCGGCCTAGGGGCTGCCTGACGGGTTCAGGCCTTTCCATTTCGGCGAGTCGGGCGCCGGGCCGCAACGCAAGCGCCGGAGCATGGTGAACGAGCGGTTACTATCCACAGGGCATGGTCAACGGGGCCAGGCAGGCAGACTGCGGCCTTTTCAGGCGAAACCGCCAAGCACTTCTGGAAACTGCACGGCCATTGCGCCTTCATCCGCCTGCCTGGCATAGATCGCGTGCATCCTGCTGCCGTCATATCTGGCCCTGCGGCGCTGCACGTCCTTGCCGAACAGGCCGGCAACCGCGTCGAACCGCCGGAGGAAGCGCTTCACCACGCCGCGTTCGAAGGGTATGCGCTGCTCGAAAGGCCTGCCCCAGGGCGTGTCCCTTGCCAGATCCCGCCAGATGCGCAGCGCTTCCAACTCGACCCCGACCTGATTGCCCCACGGCTTGCCGCCCGCGAAATGCCTGGCCCAGGCTTGCGAGAAGCCCCCCAATTCTCCGAGCGACTGCAGGTTCCAGTTTGGATGCATCGTCTGCCATTTGCCCTCGAAGACGACGTTCAGGGCATTTTGGTCGTTCATGCTTCCGTCAATAGCGGTCTTTCGCGTGCGCTCCAGCAGCGCATTCTCCCGGACAGCGTTCATATCGAAGACGACGACGCCCGAATTGAAATATGGCGCGCCTGGCGCCAGCTTGAGCTTCTGCCGGTAAGAGGGCCGGAAATACATGTAGTCGTCGTGGGCGGCGAGCAGCGGGGCGCGCAGCCGCTGCCTGGCAAGGTCATTGATGTCCCGGTTGAAGAGAACGTCGCAGTCCGTGTATGCGATGCGGTCATACGGCTCGAAAACCGGAAGCCGATCGGCGAAAAGCCGAATGTAAGCGGCAATGCTGTAGGTTCCGAAGCGAAAGCCGAAATTCGTCATGAACTCGGCGACATCGACCAGTTCGACCTTGCCTTCCAGCAGATGCCGGGCGACTTCAAGATCCGCCTGGCTCGCGCCGGTGTAGAGCAGAAAGCCGTCGATTGGGGTGGAGACATCCAGTATCCGGCGCGCCGTCAGGCAGGCGTATGGGAAGTAGCCGGCATCCGTCGCCAGGAAGAAACACGACTTCATCGTTCCGCTAACCGCCGCCCGTCATTTCGTTGCGGTGCCTGCCACAGAATGCCTCTCGATAAAAGCCTCGATCGGGCCGGTAAGCAGATCCGCCTCGCGTTTGACCTTGCCATCGTCCCAACGCCACCATTGGATGGCGAGCAGCTTTGAGATGACGTCCTGCGAAAAGCGATATCTGATCAGCCTTGCCGGCGAGCCGCCGACAATCGCGTAAGGCGGCACGTTCTTCGTGACCACCGCCCCTGCCCCGACGACAGCGCCGTCGCCGATCTCGACGCCCGGCAAAATCATGGCGCCGTTGCCGATCCAGACGTCATTGCCCACGGTGATGCCAGCCGGCTTGCTGTCTTCCGCGATCGGCTCCGGCTGCTTCAGCAGCCGGCTGTAAATCGGAAACGTGGTAGCGCTCGCGGTCGGATGATGGCCGGAGCAAATGAAAAGCACCCGGCCGGCAACCGAGCAGAAGGCCCCGACCCGCAGCGGGGCTTCCTTTGCGGGAAACAGGACCTTTCGCCATGTCACGCCATAGGTGTGGCGGCCAACCGTCACATGCTCCGGCAACTTGGAACGCGCGTCCTTGAACCATCTGGAAATCGTCGACATCTGCAAACCTCAGCGGCAGCCGTGCAGCGACATAGCCGCTGTTAGATATAACCTACAAGCCCAGGGAACTGGCTGTACGCACCTTGGCCGAATCGCGAGGCTGTCAGGCGGGAAGGTAGTTCCGGCAATGAGACCTCTTGGAATGCAAGTCGCAGTCAGCTACTGACAGCGATGCCCAACATCCGGTGGTACTGCCGAGTGAGAAGATCATGGAGGAAAAGGCTGCGTTCGATTTACCTGCTGAGGAATTCGTAAGGCGATTTGAGAGAACGGATGACACATGAAATGCTTGGTAATCAACCTTGATCGATCACCTGACAGGTTGAACCAGGCAACCTCCGAATTCGCGAAGATCGGCATCGCTTTTGAGCGCGTTGCGGCGGTCGATACGTCCAGCGAGCCCTCGAATTTTCCTGCCGCTCGCCGCCTCACCAAGCCAGAGATTGCATGCTTTCTCAGCCATCGTAAGTGCTGGCAAATGATCGCAGATGGCGCCGAGCAATATACCGCAATCTTTGAGGATGACGTCGTTTTCAGGAGCGATGCCGGACCATTCCTGTCCGATGACAGTTGGGTCCCGCGCGATGCCGACATCGTCAAGCTCGAGACGTTCTTCGGTCAGGTCAGATTGGCGCGCCTTGCGTCCATTGGGAACGGCCATTCGATTGGCCGGCTGGTCGGCGAGCATCTCGGTACGGCCGGCTATGTCATTTCCAAGGCTGCGGCTGAAAAGCTGCTTCAGCGGACAAAACGCCTGAAGGAACCGGTCGATCTCGCATTGTTCAGCCCGAATTCGCTGATGTGCGCCCGCAATACAACCTATCAGGTGACACCGGCCCTTTGCGCACAGCACCGTTTTCTTTCTGAACGAAATACGATGCCGACGATCATCCAAACGGCACCGCATCGCCCCAAAAGCGTAACCACGAAAGTTCGTGGGGAATTGTCGCGGCTGTTCGCCCATTGCCGAAACGGAACCTTTTGGCGAACCCAGCGGGTCGATTTGAGTCTAGGCTGGACGCCTGACGCACATCCCGCTGGCCGATCTTCGCAAAAGCTAAAACCCCGAGGTTGACCTAACGTCGCTAGGTCAGCGAAACTCGAGTTGCTTGATTTCTCGGCGGCTTCGAGCAAAGGGGCATGCGAAGGCCCGCCGATTGCCGGCTGCCTACGAGAACCAGCATGGCACTCAAACTAATAGCCGACGGACTAAGCAAAAATCGATTGGTCATCCAGCTAAAGGCGCTCAGAAACGAGTTCGCCTATAAAAGCTTCGAATATCGAGGGCGTGCGTCTGGGCGCCTGCTTGCAAAACAGTTGCACGACGCCGGGGTGTCGCGCGTGTGCATCACGGTCGCCTTCAACGTACCCTGGGTGATCGATGCTTTGACGAAGGCGTGGGAGATGCATTCGCCAGGGATGACGCTGGTCGTCGTCGACAATTCTACGAAGGCCCAGGCGAGAGCGGCCATCGCACAGATCTGCAAGATGCGCGGCGTGCCCTACCTTGCCTTGCCGATGCGGGTCGAAAAACACCTGTCGAGATCGCATGGAACGGCGATCACCTGGGCGTTTCACAACATCGTGCGCCATCTGAAGCCGGAGTTCTTCGGCTTCATCGATCACGACTGCTTCCCGGTCGTGCCGTTCGATATCCCGTCCAATCTGGCCGGCAAAGTCGTGTATGGCCGCAGGGCATACGGTACCGAAAATCACGTCTACAAGGCCAAGCCGGACGATCGGCACTGGAATTTGTGGGCAGGCTACTGCTTCTACCGGTTCTCCGCCGTGGCCGCCTATAAACTGAATTTCGAACCCCGCATAAATCTCGGCCTCGACACCGGCGCAGCCAACTGGGCGATCCTCTATTCGAAACTTGCCGAGGCGGATGTCGCCGTGGCAACCGTGGAACAGCGGCCAATGACGATGGCCGGCGCGGTCGGGCACCACGAGTTCATCGACGGCGCCTTCTTTCACCTCGCCGGCGTGTCCTACCCCGAAAGACCGGGCTATCACCATCGAACGGCGGAGCACCGGGAAATGCTCCGGGATTATGTGTGGAACACTTATCTGGGCGGCCCGGCCGGGCAGGCCGTGAGCGATTTCTGAAGGCCGACCGCCCTCGTTCCAGTCCTTCAGAGCGCGCAGCGACGCTCGGATCTGGTTGTTTCTAGATACGGTCAGGCGGGCCGACGAGCTTCGCAATCGCCTCGTCGATCCCAATCCTTCCTTGACGTCCCAGCGTATCCGGATCGCGAAAGTCGATCCAGCCTTCGTTGAAGCCGTCCAGCATGCGCATGCGCATTTCGGGATGGCGCATGCCCTGCTCGCGGAAGATCGTCTCCCAGCGCTCGCGCGGGACTGTGCGTGCCTCGACCTCGCGGCCGAGCGCCTTGGCAAGGGCGGCGGCGATTTGGTTCGGCGACACCCTGTGTCGCGCTTCCAGTTCGATCACCCGGTGGCCGCTCCAATCCTCAGGCAAGAGTTCCGCAGCGGTTCTGCCGACATCGGCGGCCGAGATCATCGCGACCGGCCGATCGAGCGGCTGGAGGTAGCTGTCGATCACGCCCTGATCGCGCGCCGAGGCGAGGTCCCACTGGGCATTTTCCATGAACCAGGCGGCGCGCAGGAACGTCACGGCCACGGGCAGATCGGCGAGCGCCTCTTCCAGCAGGCGCAACACATTGAGCAGATTGGGCTGCGTGGCGTCCGCGCCGATCGTCGACAGCACGACCACCTTGGGCGGCAGCGCCCTGTGCAGCGCCTCGCGGACGACGGCGATCTTCGGCAGCACGTCCGGGAAATCGGGTTCGGAATCATAGACCGGCGGCAACAGGATGAACGCGCCCTCGCCGCCCGAAAGCGCCGCGGCCAGAGGCCCGGGATCGCCGAGATCGGCGACGGCGACCTCGCAGCCTTTGGCCAGCCACCGCGCGCCCTTGGCTTCGTCGCGGACAACGGCCCGAACCTTGTGGCCCGATGCCAGCAGCGTTTCGGCAAGAACCCCGCCGATGCGGCCGGTAATGGCGGTAACTGCGTACATGATCTTTCCTTCGTTTGTGGTGGTTGAACGGGATCACGGCCGGCGGCCACGACGGGCCGGCGGTCTCTGGCCGGTCTTTTCACACCCTTGGCTTGCTGATCACAGCGCCGATATGTCATCATAATCCGGACTCCAGGTTGGGAATAGCGCATGTCTTATGACGGAAGATTGCTGTCCGGCGTGACGGTGCTGATGGCGGTGGTCGAAGCCGGCTCGATGGCGCGGGCAGCGGACTCGCTCGGCATGACCGCCTCAGGCGTCGGCCGCGCCATCCAGCGGCTGGAAGCCCGCATCGGGGTGCGGCTGCTCGACCGCACGACCCGCACCATGCACCTGACGGACGAAGGGCGGCGCTTCCACGAGCGGGTCGGCCCTCACCTCGACGGCATCGAGGAGGCGGCGGTCGAGGCCACCGGCGCCACCTCGGTGGTTCGCGGCAGGCTGCGCGTCAATGTCGACCCGTTCTTCTCGCAGCTGGTGCTGGCCGGGCACGCGGGCCGGTTCCTGGCGCTCTATCCGGAGCTTCGCCTCGAGCTCATCATGCGCGACGCGGTGGGCGACCTGGTGGCGGACGGGTTCGATCTTGCCTTGCGCTTCGGCGATCCGCCGGCCGGCTCATTCACCGCGCGCAAACTGTTCGAGACGCGCGTACTCACCGTCGCGGCGCCCGCCTATGTCGAGCGCCGAGGGCGTCCGCGGCACCCTGCCGACCTGCCCGACCACTACGCCATCGATTTCTGGGACGCCGCGCATGGCCGCGCCTATGAGTGGGAATTTCGCCGCGGCAACGAGGCGCTGCCGGTCAGCGTTCGGACCAGGCTGATGACCTCCGACGCGCCGACCATGCTCAACGCCTGCCTGTCCGGTGCCGGCATCGCGCAGGTGCTGGAATTCGCCACGCGCGAGCAGGTGCGCGACGGCCGGCTGATCGACCTGTTTCCGGATTGGTCCGACGAGCTCTTCCCGCTCCACGCGATCTACCCTTCGCGACAATACCGCACGGCCAAGGTGCGGGCGTTCGTGGAGTTCGTGATGGAGTTGCTGGCTGAGGTTTAGATCGATGACCGGCGCAGCGGGCCCGCCCGCTGCCCTATTTCGCACATTCTGTGATAAGTGACGCCTATGAGCCGATCCCGAAGGAATACCCCCGATCGTCGGCATGACCACAGTCGACAGCGACAAGGCATTCAAGCAAGCCGAGCATCGGCGCGAGCGGCGGGCCGTGAAGGCACGGCTCGAATTTGACGAAGAACCGTTGCCGACCAAGGCTTTCGGCAATCCATGGGCCAGCGAGAAAGACGGCAAGCAATGGCTAGCCGAACCCTCCCCTAAACTGATGCGGAAGTGAGGTCCGCACACGAACCGCGCCAAGGGAATGGCGATCCCGGCAGGATTCGAACCTGCGACCATCGGCTTAGAAGGCCGGTGCTCTATCCAGCTGAGCTACGGGACCGTCGGCCGGCCGGGCCGGCTGCTGCGTTACGCCAAGCGATGCAAGACTCGGGAAGTCAGTGCGTCCAGGGCGTCCTGCGGTCATAGCGGAAATTGTCCGAATAGGAAATCTGCCGGCGCTTGGCTTCCTTCGGCTCTTCGACGCGATAGGCGATCTTTTCCTTCTCGGCATAGGCCACCGCTTCTTCCTTCGTGTCGAAGGTGAGCTTCACCTGGCTCAGCATGTCGCCGGAGGTGGTGTAGCCCATCAGCGGGTCGATCTTCTTGCGCTGCGCGGGATCGAACTCCAGCACCCAATGTCCGGTCTTGGCCTTGCCGGACTGCATCGCGGTTTTGGCTGGACTGAAAATGCGCGCGGACATGACCACCTCTTTGCCGCCCGGAAATCGGGCACCGTTGTTCGTCGCCATTCCCGGGTCCCATCGGGAGCCCGAAATCTCGCGCCAACCCCGTCATTACTGTGCAATGGCCGCGGCGGCAAGGCCGCAAGCGCCCCTGCGCTCCCAAGGCGCAGGGGAACCTCGCCGCGCCGGCGACATTATCGAAAGGTCGGGCGGCCGGGCCGGGCAAGCCTTCCCTGTCAGCCTCAATCAGAAGCGGACGTTTCGCCATGACCAATGCAACCGAACATGCCGTCCTGCAGCTCGCCGTGCTTGTCGGCAGCCTGCGCGCCCAGTCCTTCAGCCGCAAGATCGCCAAGGCCCTGGCCGCCCGCGCGCCGGATTCGGTGCGCTGCCGCTTCATCGAGATCGGCGACCTGCCGCTCTACAACGAGGATCTGGACGGTGACGACCCGCCAGCGGCGTGGTCGGCCTTCCGTGCGGCGATGCGCGAATGCGACGCGGTGCTGTTCGTCACCCCGGAATACAACCGCTCGATCCCCGGCTGCCTGAAGAACGCGCTTGATGTCGGCTCGCGCCCATCGGGCAAGAGCGTGTTCAAGGGACTGCCCGCAGGGGTCGTCAGTGTCACACCGCATAAGCTTGGCGCTTTCGGCGCCAATCATGCGCTGAGACAAACCTTCGCCTTCCTCGACATGCCAGTGATGCAGCAGCCGGAGGCCTATATCGGCAATGTCGCGGAAATCCTGGACGGCAAAGGCGCGGTGACCAATGCCGATACCGCCACCTTCCTCGAAAATTTCATGGCCAGCCTGGAAAGCTGGATCAGGACGGTGCATCCTGCCGGCTCGTCCTTCGATGCCTTCATGAAGCAGCGCGAGAAGATCGCCGAAGACTATGTCAATGGCGATGCCGCCTCGCTGAAGGCGATCGTCACCCGTGCCGGGCCGGCGACGTTCTTCTCACCGCGCGGCGACCATCTCGAAGGCGCCGAAGCGGTTGCCGGCCGTTACGAACGCGATGCCGCAAGCTTCCACAAAGGCGGCAACACCGACCTCGAGGTGCTGCAAGCGTCGGCGAGCGGCGATCTGGCGTTCTGGAGCGGCTTGCAGCATGCCAAGGCGCGCATCGGCAAGAACGGCGAGGCGACCGAGATGACCTTGCGGGTGACGGAAGTGTTTCGGCTGGAGGATGGCGCGTTCAAGCTGGTGCATCGCCATGCCGACCCGGTTCATTAGCCGGCGCTTGCAAAATCCGCGACACAATGCCGGGGGGCTTTGCAACACGCACCTATTCCTTTTGGCCTGCGAGCGGCATACATCGGATACATGGTCGTGCCACTTGATGGCATGATGGCGACGACAAAGATACGAATGAGCGCGGATACGGAAGTCTCGCCGTCGGGGGCCGGCAAGCCAGCGATATTGGACGGTACGATTGTCGTCGGCGGGGGCGCCGCCGGGCTTGCCGCCGCGCATGCGTTGACCATGGCCGGCGTGACGACGCGGATCCTGGAGCGCGAGCAGAGGCTGGCCGAACCCTGGCACCGCCGCCACGACAATCTGCACCTCAACACGCATCGCGACCTCTCCTCATTGCCAGGCGTGTCCTATCCGGCGGGGACACCGGCGTTCCCGCACCGCAGCGCCGTCGCGCGCCATCTCAATGAGTTCGCCGAAACGCACCGGCTGCCCGTCGCCTTCGGGGTCGAGGTCGACGAGATCGAATTCCGAGGCGACCATTGGCTGCTGCGGACAAGCGAGGGCTTGAAGGCGGCGCGATATGTGGTGATCGCCACCGGACGGGACCGGCAGCCCTTCATCCCGGCCTGGACAGGCATGGACGATTTTTCCGGCAGGATCATCCATTCGGCCGATTTCGGAAAGGCAAGCGAC
>NZ_RZRY01000470.1:0-5047 GCF_003998035.1 Mesorhizobium sp. M2A.F.Ca.ET.039.01.1.1
AATCGCCACCGCGCGGCCGAACGATGACATGGAAGGGAATGGTCGCGCTTTCGAGCGCGGCGCGCACCGTGCCGAGGCTCGGTGTGATGCCGCCTTCGATCAGGCTGGCGCAGAGCTCGACCCGGTCGGCCCCGGCGGCCTGCGCGGCGAGCAACCCGTCAATGCCTTCGACGCAGATTTCGATCAGGGGTTTTTGCGTGTCCGCCACCAGCTTCCATCCATGCTTTCTAGAAGTTGGGCAGCCCTAGCACCGGTCGCGCCGCCGCGAAAGCCGCAACCATCGGTCCAGCCAGGGAAGGCGCTTGACAACGCATAACTGCAAAGTTATGGATAACTCATAACTGGAAAGTTATTGATTGGTACGGGCCTGCCGGCAGCACGAAACCCGAGGAGACGGATGATGGAAGCAAGATTGAAGAACCCGGTGATGCTCATTCCCGGCGCGCTGCAGGCGCTGCTCGCGCTCGACAAGTCGACCGAGGCCGGCGACGTGCCGTATGTCACGCGCAAGCTCGTTCATCTGCGCGCCAGCCAGATCAATGCTTGCGCCGTCTGCGTCGATATGCACGCGCGCGAGCTGAAGAAGGCAGGCGAGAAGGACGAGCGGATCTTCGCCGTGTCGGCATGGCGCGAGACGCCTTACTTCACAGACGCCGAACGCGCGGCGCTTGCGCTGACGGAAGCCGCGACGCGCCTGGCCGATCGGTCCGACGCGGTGCCCGACCACGTCTGGGACGAGGCGGCGCGTCACTTTGACGACAAGGCGCTCGCCGCTTTGGTGATCCAGATCGCGCTGATCAACGCCTTCAACCGCCTGAACGCCACCACAAGGCAACCTGTGGGCGCCTGGGGCTGAGCAACAACGGGCGACCGCTTCGGAGCGGACGCTCTGCCGGCTACTATTTCAGGATCGTGTTCTTGGCGCCTTGCTCGACCTGGTCGATCACCAGAAGCTTCACCGGATCGGTGCCGATATTGGTGGCCTGGTGCCATTGGCCGACCATCTCGACGATGAAGTCACCTGATTTGAAGGTGTTGGCAGCGCCGGTCTCGACATTGGTGACCTTGAGCGTTCCCTGCTCGACATAGGCGTAGCGCGGGAAGGGATGCTTGTGGACCGGGAGCGTTGCGCCCGGCGCGATCTGGTAGGACGAGACCTGCACCTCGACGTTCTTTTGCGGCAGCGTGATCGGCTGGCCCGACGCGGTCGTTGTCTTCGACACCAGCGGTGTCACCACAACGGGCGTGTTCGAACTGTCCAGCGCGTTCGCGCTGGTCGTGAAGAATGCCACCGCCAAAAGCAGTGCCGATGCCGTGATGTTTCGCATGGTCTCCTCCAGTTGCGGCCAGCATCGCGCCGCGATCTTGCGTGCGCAAGCGTGCCGGGGCCGATTATCAGTGGTGGCGAGGCTGCCAGTCGTTGACATGCTATTGGAAAACGCTGGCTCAGGACGCTTCACGTAACCTGCGGGGCATTCGCCATTGCCGAATGATAGCTCGCCCGAGCCACCTGGGACGTGGCTTGAACCTCGGGATGATTTTGTCAGTCGCCCCGTTGCCCGTGCTTGCGCATATCGTCGATCCAGCGAACTCGCTTCTTTTCGTCGGCGAAGGTGAGGCCATACAGGCTCTCACGAATAGGTTTGATTCCCGCGAAGCTCAGCATGCTTCGCTCGAAACCGCGCAATCCGTAGGCGCCAAAGTACCAACGATAGAGCAAGACCGGCATGCCCATGGTGACGACGATGCGAGCCGAACGGCCGGCGAGCAGTTGTTTCGGAAAACCTTCTTTTCCATATTCCATGGCAAAGCCGGGCCTGAAGATATGTTCAAGGAAACCTTTGAACAGTGCCGGCATGGTTCCATGCCAAAGTGGAAACAGAAAAACCCAGTGTTCGGCCCAGCGCATATCGTCCCGCGGTTGCACGAGGGCCGGCGGTAATGCCCCGGTCTCGAATTCCGCTTGTGTACGCATGAGCGAGAACTCGAGCGTTCCCACTTCGACGCGACGAACCTCGTGCCCGGCTGCTTTCGCAGCTTCGGCATAAGCGTCTGCCATCGCATGCAGCAAGCGATGCCCACCGGGGTCTGGATGACCCTGTATGATCGCGATCCGCTTGGTCATTGGTCCCTACCTCACGCATTCAATCCTAGCGCGTTCTTCCAAAACGCCTCTTTGATCTGGCGCAAGTGCCTGAGGAGATCACCCTATCCGCGTCAGCATCGTCGAATGCGAGCTGAGTTCGGCCACTATGTCGCCGAAGGCGGAAGTCCGGTGAAACAAGGGGAATCCGCAAGCCTGCCGAGGGGACGCAGACCGAGGACGAAGCTCGCCTGTCTTAGTTTGTTCATCCGGCCGGGTTACAAGTGGCGCGCTCATCCAACGGAGTATGCCATGCAAACCGATGTGTCGGATCTCGACCAGCTTCAGAGCGCCTACAAGGCCGCGGTGGAGGATTGGATAGCGGCGATCAGGGAGGAAGAGGAACTCGCATCCGTCAACCACTCGATAGCCGAGATCGACAAATGGGAGGCGGCCCACTTCAAGGAGGATGAGGTGCGCGACAGGGTTCTGGAATTGAAGAAGAAATACGAGGACGCTTTGCGCAAGGATCAGTTCGGCTTCTAGAGCAATTCCGGGAAAACTAGCGGTTTTCCGTCCGGTTTTTGATTTTACGCATGTCTTTATCCGAAACCGGTTCCCACTTTCGGGAGACATGCTTTAACGTTTCGCCGGTGCCGATTTGGGCGGTCTGAGCAGCAAAGCAAACGGCACCAGCACCGCTGTGGCTATCGCGCAGTAGAAGAACACATCGACATAGGCGAGCAGCGAAGCCTGGCGGCCGATCTCCTGGCCGATCCAGCCGACGGCCTGCTGTCTGGCTTCGACCAATGGCGAACCCTCGGCGACGAAATGATCCGTCACCTGGCGAAGCGTCTGCTGATAGGTGTCGCTCGATTGCGCGGTGTGGCTGACCAGCACCGATTGGTGCATCTGGGCGTTCTGAACAATCACCGTGTTGGACAGCGACACGCCGATGCTGCCGCCGATGTTGCGCGCGACATTGATCAGCGACGATGCCTGGTCGGTCTTCTGCGGCGGCAGGCCGACATAGGCGGCGGTGGAGATCGGGATAAACAGGAACGGCAGGCCGATCATCATATAGACGCGGGCATAGGCGAAGAAGCTGAAGCTGGCGTCGGGCGTCAGCGAGGTCGTGTGCCAGAGCGCGACCGCGACCACCGACATGCCCAACATGATGAGATAGCGCGGCTGAACGATGCCGGCGGCAAAGCCCGAGATCGGCATCAGCATGAGCATGGCAATGCCCCCTGGCATCATCGAGAGGCCGGAGAGCGTGGCGGTGTAATCGAAGGTCGTCTGCTGCAACTGCGGCAAAAGCTGCGTGGTGCTGAAGAGCACCGCGCCCACCGCCATCATGACCAGAAAGGACATGCCGAACTGCCGGCTGAACAGCAGGCGGACGTCGACGATCGGATCGCGCCTTGTCCACTCCCACGGGACCAGCAGCACGAACGACACGGTCGAGATCACAGCGAAGGTCGTGATGAAGGTCGAGGCGAACCAGTCGTTGCGCTGGCCTTCGTCGAGAAAGACTTCGAGGCAGCCGAGCGCCATCGCCACCAGGATGAAGCCGATCCAGTCGACCCTCAGCCCCTTGCTCAACCGCTCCCGGCGCTCGCGTTCGAGGATGTCGGGCTCGATCACCAGCCATTGCACGAGCGCCAGCGACATGATGCCGAACGGCACGTTGATGAAGAAGATCCAGTGCCAGGAGAAATTGTCGGTCAGCCAGCCGCCGATTGTCGGTCCGACCGTCGGCGCGACGATCACCGCGATGCCGTAGAGCGCAAAGGCCTGGGACCGCTTCTCCGGCGGAAAAGTATCGGCGAGGATCGATTGCTCGCTCGGCGCCATGCCGCCGCCGCCCAGCCCCTGCAGGATACGGAAGGCGATCAGCGTCGGCAGGTTGGGGGCCAGCCCGCAGAGCAGCGATGCAAATGTGAAGGTCGCGACGCAGATCATGTAGTAGCGCTTGCGGCCGACGACGCTGGTCAGCCAGCCGCTGACCGGGATGATGACGGAGTTGGCGACGAGATAGGTGGTGATCACCCATGTGCTCTCGTCCATGCCGGCGGCCAGGCTGCCGGCGATGTTGCGCAGCGCGACATTGGCGATCGAGGTGTCGAGCACCAGCATGAAGGTCGCGATCGAGACGACGATCGCGATCAGCCAGGGGTTGCGCCCGCCGGCGGCGGAACGGCTTTCGTTGCCCTGAACTGTCGCGGCATCGCTCATCTGACCTTGACCGTCGGAACCACCGACATGCCGGGGCCGAGATAGACGCCGGGCGGCTGGTCGAACACGATCTTGACCGGCACGCGCTGCACCACCTTGACGAAATTGCCGGTGGCGTTTTCGGCAGGCAGCAGGCTGAACGCCGTGCCGCTGCCGGCCTGGACGCTGTCGACCCGGCCATGGAAGGTCTTTTCGGGATAGGCGTCGATGGCGATGTCGACGGGTTGGCCCGGCCGCATCAGGTCGAGCTGTGTTTCCTTGAAATTGGCCTTCACCCAGACGTCGTTGGGCACGAACATCATCAGCACCTGGCCGGGCTGCGCATAGGTGCCTTTCGCCGCAGTGATGCTGGTGGCACGGCCGGCGACGGGCGCCGTGATGGTCGTGCGGGTGAGGGTGGTCTTGGCCTGGTTCTCGGCCGCCTCCGCCTGCCGAAGCTTGGCCTCGGCGCTCTTGCCTTGAGCCTGCAGAACCGCCAGCTGACTTTTCGCTGCCTCGACATTGGCGTTGGCGGCGTCCAGCGCCGCCTGGTCCTGGCGCAAGGTCGAAGCGGCCTGCTGTGCCTGCTGCTGCGTCGCCGTGCCCTTGGCCAGGAGCTCGCGGTTGCGCTGGTCCTCGGACTTGGCGAATTCGAGCGCCGCCTGCGCCTGCGCCACCTGCTTGCCGGCCGCGTCGATCTTGGCGTTCTGCGCCTGGGTCTGCGCCTCGACGTTGGCGATGTCGGCC
>NZ_RZRY01000471.1:0-5022 GCF_003998035.1 Mesorhizobium sp. M2A.F.Ca.ET.039.01.1.1
TCTGCGTGCGATAGAATTGATCGGTATCCGCCGGAAGCATGGCCAGCGAGCTGTTTGGATCGCGTGCCTGCTCCCTGGCCGAGAATGAATCCGGGCTGACTGTGCGAACAGTGCCGTGAGCCACGCCATATTGCGAATAGGGGAAGGTATCGAATTTGATGGCCACGGGATCGCCGACATGGACGAAGCCGCTGCTGCGTCCGACGATGTTGGTCTCGACCTCAAGCACCGCATCGGCGGGAACCAGCGTGATCAAGCGCTCGCCGGACTGCAGGACCGCGCCGACGGAAACCTTGGCCACCGATTGAACCGTGGCGTCGGCCTCGCTTTTCAACTCCACCAACTGCTTGCGCAGCTTCGCCTTGTTGAAAAGCTCGCGGGCATCCGACATGCGCGAGTGGGCTTCCGACAGGCTCTGCGAGACGTCGGCACGCCAGCTTTGAATGTAGCCGTTGCGCTCTGCATCGACCGCTGCCTGCTGGCGCTTGGCGGCCTCGGTCGTCTGCACGGCGTTGGCGAGCGATCGTGACATCTCCGCCGAATTGTCCTCGGCGAGAAGCGTGTTGAGACGGCTCCCAACCTGTCTTTCTTCGAGTTGCTGGCGCATCTTTTCGATCGACGCTGCGACGGCGAGCCGCTGCCGATAGCCGTCTGCATCGGACTGGGAGCGCGAGATGACGGAGCTCAACTCGTCACGCTGCCGGTCGAAGCTTTCCAGCTTGGCATCGTAGACCGCCTTGCGCCGATCGAAGATCGAGGCCTGCAATGTCCAGCTTGGGTCTAGTCCATCATAGCTGAACGGCTTGCCGTCGGCTTCCGCCCTCAGGCGCGCCACTTCGGCTTCGAGCGTGGCGACCTGGGTGGCCAGCGCGGTAAGGTCCGCCGAGGCGAAGGTGGCATCGAGGCGCGCCAGCAACTGGCCCGCCTTCACACGCTGCCCCTCGCGCACCTCGATCGAGCGGACGATCGCAGTCTCCAAGGGCTGGACGACGATGTTGGGCGATTGCGAGACTACCAGCCCCCGTGTTGTGACAACCTGGTCGACAGGGATCAGCGCTGCGAGCGCGATCAAGGCGACGACCATGCTGGAGATGATCCAGACGATGCTGCGTGCGACCCGTGGAATGGGCGCGTTGACGACCGCCGTCGATGGCCACTGGAATTCGAGGATGGCAGGCGCCGTCGGATCGCCGGCCTCTCGCCGGCGCCGGCGGACAGGAAGGGTTGAATAGGTTGTGCTGCTCATGGCCGGCCCAATCTAAGCAAGCCTGGGCGGAACGGCCGCCAAGCGGCCGTGCCGACCGTCAAGATGTCGGTTTTGCTGCAGCCAAAGCTGGCGGTAGAGTGCGCATCGTTCGAGCAGTGTCGCGTGCGGCGCGACGTCGAGCACCTTGCCCTGGTCCATGACCAGGATCTGGTCGCATTCGGTCAGCGAGGCGAGCCGATGGGAAACGATGATCATCGTGCGCCCGCTGGCGATTCGCATGAGATTAGAGCTGACCACGGCCTCGCTCTCCGGATCGAGCGCGCTCGTCGCCTCGTCGAGGATCAGGATGGTCGGATCATGGATCAGCGCGCGGGCGATTGCCAGCCGCTGCTTCTGGCCGCCGGAGAGGTTGGGGGAGCCTTCCTCGATATAGGTGTCGTAGCCGTTCGGCATGCGTTCGATGAACTCGGCGGCGCCCGCCAGTTGAGCGGCACGCATGGCGTCGGACAGCGTCAGGCCGGGACGGCCGGCAATGATGTTGTCCCGGATCGAGCCGCGGAACAGAAAATTGTCCTGGAGGACGACGCCCAGTCCCTGGCGAAGGTGACGAAGATTGATTTCCTTGAGGTCGACCCCATCGAGCTTGAGGAAGCCGCTGTAGTCGCGATTGATCCCCTGCAACAGCCGGGCAATCGTCGATTTGCCCGAACCGCTGCGGCCGACAATGCCGAACATCGTGCCGGCCGGAACGTCGAAGTTGACACGGTCGAGCGCCGGTGTCTTGGTGCCGATATAGCTGAAGGTCAGATCGTTGAATTTGATCTCGCCGACCAGCTTTGGCCGCAAACCGGCGGAATTGGAACTGCTTTCCAAGGGGCGGTTGAGGACCGAAGCGGTTTCGCCGATTGCCGCGCCCACCTCCTCATAGTCCTCGACCAGCCGCGCCAGGCCGACCAGCGGCTGGGCGACGCGCTGTGCGATCATCATGAAGGCGAACAGGCTGCCGACCATATAGCCCGACCCATCGCTCATCGCGAGATAGGCGCCGATCAGCATAGTGCCGAGGACCATGACACGTTCGATCGGCGTGACCAGGGTCTGCGGCCAGTTCGCCAGTTGCCCGAAGGCGAGACGCGCCTTGCCTGCGTCGGCCACGCGTTCGTCCCATAGCGCCTTGCGCTGCGGCTCGAGACCGAGCGCCTTGACGGTCTTGATGCCGACGACGGTTTCGCCGAGCGCGGCTGCCTTCCAGGTCTCGGCGTCGACCACGCTCTGGTAGCGTCGGCGCAATGGCGCAAGGAAGGCGAAGATGATCGCCATGATCACGACCGCGCAGGCGAGCACCATCCACGCGAGCGTCGCGTTGATGTAGAATATCACCGGGATCAGGACGCAGAGCGTGATCAGGTCCAGGAACGTGCTGAGCAGCTTTCCGGTCAGGAACTCGCGGATGCGATAGATCTGCGCGAGGTGGTACATCGTCTCACCCGCCGGGTGACGCTCGAAATAGTCGAGCGGCAGACGCAGCAGCCTGCCGAAGACATGCAGATTGAGCTTGGTGTCCAGGCGGGCGCCGACGACGTTGATGATCAATCGTCGCGCATGGCCGAGCAGCGTCTCGTAGGCGAAGACGACGGCGATGACCGCGGAGAGGAGGACTAGGGTCGAGACACTGCTGAACTGCAGCACCTTGTTGACCACCGTCATGACGATGAGGGGCGGCAGAATGGTGAGGATGCTCAGCGTGAACGAGGCGATGCCGATGTCGCGCAGCGGCCGGCTCTCGAGTCGCACCAGATCGACCAGCCAGGCGAAGGTGAATGGCGCGTCCGCCGCAATGTAGGAGCGCGCCGCCCGCAACAGGATCGCCTCGCCCGACCATACCTGCAGCAGGCGGAGCTCGTCGATCGGCACGGCGTCCGCGTCATCGGGCGCATCGACGCTTCTGAGCAGAACGACATTTTGCTCGGCGCTCGCTCCGATGAGGAGACCGGCTCCGCCATCATTGAACAGCAGGACGATCGGACCAGTGTGCTCGAAGCGCAAGAGATGTGACCAGCGTATGCGGAGCGCGCGCGACCACATTCCGGCGTTCTGCGCCCATTGCGAGAGATCGGAGGCGTTTGGAACCGAGGCCGCGCTTGTCGCCCTGAATTCGTTCGGGTCAAGCTCGACGCCGTGATAGCGGGCGACCTGCAGCATTGCCTTGAGGCGCGGCCCGATGCCGTCAAACGCGGGGGGCCCGCCGGGGATCCGCTTCGCCGCGCTCTCAATCCCGCCGTCCCTGTCCGCTTTCACGTCCGCACGGATCGGGACCGGCTGGGCTTCGGTGTTTCGAGGCACGCTTACCATGCACTCCCCCTGCGACCCACAAGCGAGGGTTCGTGGACGCTCCCGGCACACCGCCTCGGCCAGAGCTTCCGGCAAGTTCCATCATAGCCTGAACAGTCTTGGAGGACGAGCCCTTGGCCCCTGTCCCGGACGTGCGTATGCGGGCCCTGCGTTTCCGCGGGACCCGCATGCATTGTTTTCGAACAACACTCAGCCATTCGGCTTCAGAATATCCTTCAAAGCCTTGTTCAGCGTATCGTCGGTCTGGCCGTAGCCGGCACCCTGCTTGCCCTTGTCCGAAGTCAGGTCGGAAGTCGCGCCGGACGGCTTGTTCTGGTTCTGGCCGAAGCCCTTGACCGTGTTGAGAACGTTCAAGAGATCGGTCGTCGCCGAACCGACGGCCTGGCTGACGAGGTCCTTGAACGAACCGGAGCCGCCATTGCCGTCCGAGCCGGATTGCAGGAACTGCTTGGTGTCCGTCAGCCCCAGCGTGCTGGCCGTGACGTTGGCACCGCCGCTGTGGCCAGGCGCGCCGTCGTTGTCGGTGCCGTCATTGTCGTGACCCTTGCCGGGGTTGCTGCTGTCGCTTCCGTCTGGATCATTGCCGCCACCATTGTTGCCATGCTCGGTGTGGCCGGTCCCGCCTCCGTGGCTTCCGGTTGCGCCAGTCGGACCAGGCGCACCCGTGGCTCCGGTGGCTCCCGTTCCACCTGTAGCTCCGGTCGCACCGGTCGCTCCAGTCGCGCCAGTCGCTCCAGTGTCACCGGTCGAGCCAGTGGCACCCGTTGCTCCGGTCGAACCCGTCGCTCCGGTGGCTCCAGTTGCGCCTGTGGCTCCGGTGGCTCCAGTCGCGCCAGTCGCTCCAGTGTCACCGGTCGAGCCGGTGGCACCCGTTGCTCCGGTCGAACCCGTCGCTCCGGTGGCTCCGGTCGCACCGGTGGCACCCGTCGAACCCGTTGCTCCAGTCGCCCCGGTGGCTCCGGTCGCACCTGTAGCTCCGGTCGAACCCGTTGCTCCAGTCGCCCCGGTGGCTCCAGTCGCGCCTGTGGCCCCGGTCGCACCCGTTGCTCCAGTCGCCCCGGTGGCTCCAGTCGCGCCTGTGGCCCCGGTGGCTCCGGTCGCGCCTGTGGCTCCAGTCGACCCCGTCGCTCCAGTCGCCCCGGTGGCTCCAGTCGCACCTGTGGCACCGGTCGAGCCCGTTGCTCCGGTTGAACCCGTCGCTCCGGTGGCTCCTGTTGCACCTGTGGCTCCGGTCGAACCGGTGGCACCGGTCGAGCCAGTCGACCCGGTCGAACCAGTCGCTCCGGTTGCACCCGTGGCTCCAGTCGAGCCCGTAGCTCCAGTTGCGCCTGTGGCTCCGGTCGAACCGGTCGCTCCAGTCGCACCCGTGGCTCCGGTCGAGCCAGTCGCTCCGGTCGCGCCAGTTGCTCCGGTCGAACCCGTTGCTCCGGTCGAACCCGTAGCGCCCGTCGAGCCAGTGGCTC
>NZ_RZRY01000472.1:0-5000 GCF_003998035.1 Mesorhizobium sp. M2A.F.Ca.ET.039.01.1.1
TCCATGCGCTTTCCCCGTGCCAATCTTTCCGGCGCCCGTCCGCGCCGTGATCGTCGTCGCCCTGATAAGCGGAAGCGCCGGAAAGATTGGCACGGGGAAAGCGCATGGATGTCATACTCGAGACTCGCCGATTGAACGTCCCCCGAGACATAGGAAGCGATGGTTAACAGGTCCTTCCGAATGCGCGTGCCGGAGGGATGCCTACCAATATTTTCAGAGGGGTCGGGGGGACGATCGCGACGAGCGTCACAAGACACGGCGAGGCCTCCCAGCCTTGCTTCGCACGCTTTGGGATTCACATGCCCGGAGTGGTCAGGCCGATTGCAGCGCCTTTTCCTCGGCGAGGAATTTTTCCGTGCCGTAGGCCTTGAGGAAGACGTCGACGCCGGATTTCACGATACGCTCGATCTCGGCCTGGGTCGGCGCCTTGGTGCGGTAGGAAAAGATGCACTGGCGAAACAGGCCGGCGAGGCAAAGCTCGGTGAACTGATAGGCGGCAACGTCGACATCGTCGATCTTGAGCAGGCCGCGTTCAATGGCTTCATTGAGGAAAGCCATGACCTTGTCATGGCCCCGCTTCGGGCCGCGCTCGTAGAAACGCGCGCCGAGCTCGGGAATCCGGTCGGCGGCGCCGACGACGGTGCGCTGGGCCTGGATGACCTTGGCCGAAGTGATCTTGATCGAAAGCGCCATGCCGAACTTCACCAGCGTCTTGCGCAGGTCCTCGAAATGATCGAGCACCTCATACAAGTTCTTGAAGATGGTGCCGCGTTCTTCCTCGATGAGAGCCTCGAACAGCTCTTCCTTGTTTTCGAAATAGACGTAGATCGTGCCCTTGGAGACGCCGGCCTCGCGCGTGATGTCGTTCATCGAGGCGGCCTCGAAGCCTTTGTCTATGAAGACGCGGCGGGCGCCTTCGATGATCTGGGCGCGCTTGACTGGGTCCTGCCCGGCTGCCGGCCGGCCCTTGCGTAAGTCGAGCAGATCGCTATCGGCTGTCGTGTCGACCATGGAAGTCATTCCTTGAAAATATTTCGAACCACTCGGTTCGATTTCCTCTTGATATGGTCCTCTTTCCGCGCTATGTCAATCACCAATTCGAACCGAACGGTTCAGTATGACTGACATCCAGAGAGATACCCATGTCCTCCAACGCGCCCGCCACCGCCGAAGTCCGCACGTTTCCCAACGCCAAGGTCCAACCGTCGACCGAGGCTCCGGAAATCCCTGTCCAGCCCGCCGCCCCGGTTGCCGCGCCCGCGGGTGAAGCACCCGCCAAGAAGAAGCGTTCGGTGCGCTCTTTCCTTTTGCCGGTCATCGGCCTCGCCCTGCTCGGCGCCGGTTCCTACTATGGCTATAACTACTGGACCGACGGCCGGTTCATGATCTCCACCGACGACGCCTATGTCCAGGCCGACATGTCGTTCGTGTCGCCGAAAATCTCCGGTTATATCGACAAGGTGCTGGTGAGCGAGAACCAGCAGGTCAAGGCCGGCGATCCGCTGTTCGTCATCGACAATGGCGACTACAGAATAGCCGTCGCCCAGGCCGAAGCGCAGATCGCCACGCTGGCGAAGACGCTCGACCGCATCGACGCGCAGACCAAGGCCGCGCAGGCCTCGCTGTCGCAGGCCGAGGCGCAGAAGGTCGCCGACCAGGCCGCCGCCGACAATGCCGGCCGCGCCCAGGTGCGCGCCGCGCAACTGCTCAAGACCCATGTCGGCACGCAGGCGCAGCTCGACGACGCCCAGACCGCGCTCGACCAGGCCAAGGCGGCGCTTGTCGGCGCCGATGCGCAGATCGCCGCGGCGCAGGCCAATATCGGCGTTCTGAAAGCCCAGCGCGCGGAATCGGCCTCGACGCTCGCCTCGCTGCAGCTCACCCGCGACAAGGCCCAGCGCGACCTCTCCTTCACCGTGCTGAAGGCGCCCTATGACGGCGTCGTCGGCAACCGCTCGGTCGAGCAGGGCGACCTCGTCAGCCCCGGCCAGAAGCTTGCCGTCGTCGTGCCGATGGACAAGCTCTACATCGTCGGCAACTTCAAGGAGACGCAGCTCGGCCGCATGGTGCCCGGCGAGAAGGTCCGCATCACCGTCGACGCGATCGACGGCCAGAGCTTCGAAGGCACGGTCTCCTCGCTGGCGCCGGCTTCGGGCGCGGTGTTCTCGCTGTTGCCGCCGGAAAACGCCACCGGCAACTTCACCAAAGTGGTGCAGCGCGTGCCCGTGCGCATCGACGTGCCGGCCGACGTCTTGAAGACCGGCAAGCTGCGCGCCGGCCTCAGCGTCGTCGTCGCCGTCGACAGCCGTACCGCGCCGGCCTCGACGACCAACTGATTGGGGGGCGGTTCGGTGGCCAATCGAGCGCCGAGCCGCCCAGCCTGCTTTATCCGTTTCGACGCAATTCCGGAGCGCCACGCGCTTGTCTTCGAGAATTGCTTAAGGAGGCCATGACATGGCAACCGCAACCATCACCGCAGGATCAATGCCCGCACGTCCGGCAGCCGCCGCGCCGGCCCTGCCCGCGGACCATATGCCGGTGCGCCGCGTCATCGCCTTCCTGGCGATGGTGTTCGGCATGTTCATGGCGATCCTCGACATCCAAATCGTCTCGGCATCGCTGTCGGAAATCCAGGCCGGGCTCAGCGCCAGCTCCGATGAGATCCCGTGGGTGCAGACCGCCTATCTGATCGCCGAGGTGGTGATGATCCCGCTGTCGGGCTTCCTCAGCCGCATGCTGTCGACGCGCGTGCTGTTTACCGCCGCGGCCGCCGGCTTCACCGCTGCCAGCGCGCTGGCAGCGACGGCCACCAATATCGACCAGATGATCGTCTACCGCGCCATCCAGGGTTTCATCGGCGGCGGCATGATCCCCAGCGTGTTCGCAGCCGCCTTCACCATCTTCCCGCCTTCCAAGCGCGCCGTCGTCTCGCCGATGATCGGCCTGGTGGCGACGCTGGCGCCGACGATCGGCCCGACGGTCGGCGGCTATATCAGCCATGCCATGTCCTGGCACTGGCTGTTCCTGATCAATGTCGTGCCCGGCATTTTGGTGGCGACTGCCGCCTGGGCGCTGATCGATTTCGACAAGCCCAACCTGAAGCTGTTCTCCAAGTTCGACTGGTGGGGCCTGGCCGGCATGGCCGCCTTCCTCGGCTGCATGGAATATGTGCTGGAGGAAGGCCCGAACCATGACTGGCTGCAGGAGCCGGCCGTGTTTGCCTGCGCCATCATCATGACCATAGGCGGCGTCATCTTCTTCTGGCGCGTCTTCACCGCCGAGGAGCCGATCGTCGACCTGAGGGCCTTCAGCAACATCAACTTCGCCTTCGGTTCGCTGTTCTCCTTCGTCGTCGGCATCGGCCTTTACGGGCTCACCTACCTCTATCCGGTGTTCCTGGGACGCATCCGCGGCTACGATTCGATGATGATCGGCGAGGCGCTGTTCGTCAGCGGCCTGGCGATGTTCTTCACCGCGCCGGTCGCCGGCATCCTGTCGAACAAGATCGATCTCAGGCTGATGATGATGATCGGCTTCGCCGGCTTCGCCACCGGCACCTGGTGGATGACGCATCTCACCGCCGACTGGGATTTCTACGAACTCTTGATCCCGCAGATCCTGCGCGGCTGCTCGATGATGCTGTGCATGGTGCCGATCAACAACATCGCGCTCGGCACTTTGCCGCCGGAACGGCTGAAGAATGCGTCCGGCCTATTCAACCTGACCCGCAATCTCGGCGGTGCCGTGGGCCTCGCGCTGATCAACACGGTGCTGATCGACCGCAACGCTTTCCACTATGCGCGGCTTGCCGAGCATGTGCAGTGGGGCAGCCAGGCCGCACAGACCAAGCTGCAGAACATGACGCTGAACTTCGAGCAGACCGCGGGCCTCGACGCGGGCAGCGCGGCGATGTCGAAACTGTCGGGCATGGTGCACCAGCAGGCGGCGCTCTTGTCCTTCATGGACGTGTTCATGATGCTGACCGTGCTGTTCGCCTCGCTTGGATTCTTCGTGCTGTTCATCAACAAGCCGGCCCAGCAGGGCGGCGGTGGCGGCGGAGGCCATTGAGGAGCCGGAACCCCCGCCTGGTCTCCTCAACATGTGACCCCGGAAATCGGCGACGATTTCCGGGGTCATTCTTTTTGGAGAAATCGCATAGGGCGCTCCCCCTCACCCAGCCTCCGCTTCACTCGGCTGACCATTCCGGGGCGAGCCACGGATCTCGCCCGTCCTTCGGACCCCCGAGGGGAGAGGAGACTGTCGGCGCCGGCGCCAATCTCTTCTCCCCTGGGGGAGAAGGTGGCCGCGAAGCGGCCGGATGAGGGGGCGGCGCTACCCTATGCGATTGAGCTCTGTTGGCGCCGGGGGACCGCTCAAGCCGCGGCCGGCTTGAAGCTCAGCGCCACGCCGTTGATGCAATGGCGCAGGCCTGTGGGCGCCGGGCCATCGTCGAAGACATGGCCGAGATGACCGCCGCAGCGGCGGCAATGCACCTCGGTGCGCGTCATGCCGAGTGAATTGTCCACGGTCTTGCCGATGGAGTTGGCGATCTCCTGCCAGAAGCTCGGCCAGCCGGTGCCGGAATCGAATTTCGTCTCCGACGAATAGACCGGCAGGTCACAGCCGGCGCAGGCGAAGATACCCTTGCGATGCTCGTTGAGCAGCGGACTGGTGCCGGGATATTCCGTGCCCTGCTTGCGCAGCACGTCGAAAGCCTCGTCCGAAAGAATGGCGTGCCATTCGGCGTCGGTCTTGGTGACCTCGAACGTTTCGGCGGCGAGATCGGGTTTCGGTCCGCCGGCGCGCAGCATCGCTGCGGATCCGACGATGAGAGCGGTGGCGGCCGCCCCGCTCCAGAGAAAATCGCGACGGTTCATGGCCGTTCCTCCTGACGCATTTTGCCAAGATAGAGCCCGGCCCGGAAATCAAAAGCCGGTGACGCCCCATCCGTTCGTCTTGGTGATGCAGTTCCGCGCCGCCCTTGCGGGACGGCGCGGAAC
>NZ_RZRY01000473.1:0-4986 GCF_003998035.1 Mesorhizobium sp. M2A.F.Ca.ET.039.01.1.1
TATCTGCAGCGCCTGCAGACCGGTACGCCCGACACGCCGGCAATCAATGCCGATCGCCTCGATCAGATTCTTGCAAGTCATCTCATCGATCCAGCGCTCATCCGGGCAGACAGCTTCGCCGCTTTCATGGCCGACCGTCAGAGTCGATTGCTTGCGTTGATCGAAAAGGCGATGGGCAAGGCTGCCTATACCGGCGACGTGAAGGAAGAAGGTGTCGATGACGAGCAGGATGAGGATGGCGCGGAAGCCGAGATGACTATCGCTGCCGATTAGCTATCGAGAGCGTTGAAGGCGATCTTGCCACCGATAATAGTGCAGGACCGCTCCTGTTAGAAATTAATTACCGGTGCATTGCCGGGGAGGATTGTGTTTTGGCCAAGGCGCCCAAAGAAAAAAACGTCGACGCGCTGCGCCACAATGACCGGCGCATCAACAATCCGACCGCCGAGATGGCGTCGCTTTACGAACAACAGGAGGAGATGCAGGGTGAGAGTGAGCCGAGCCTAGTTCTGCCGCGCGCACGGCCGCTGGCGTCGGGCACCACGCGCGGGCGGGATACGGATGCCGATCCCCAAATCGTCTGGAACGGAATGAAAATCTCGCTGACGCGTGCTCAGGTCGCGCAGCTGGCCGAGACCGGTACGATCGAGATCGGCGACGCACAGCTGGTCTGGCGCGGCAAGGACACGCAGGACTGGTCCGACCTCGTTGTCAACACGCCGCCGCTCTACATCCAAGAGAAGGTGCATCCAAAGGCGATCATCAACGACCTCAAGCGCCGCTCCGACGCGTCGCGTGAGGCGAAGACCGATGCGCCCGATCTGTTCGCCGACTTCAACGGTCTGGCCGACCCGGAAGCGCGCGCAGAGTTCTACCAGCATTCGGTGCACTGGCAGAACCGTTTCATCCTCGGCGATTCCCTGCAGGTGATGGCTAGCCTCGCGACGCGCGAAGGCATGAAGGGCAAGGTGCAAGCGATCTACTTCGATCCGCCTTACGGCATAAAATTCAATTCGAACTGGCAGGTCTCGACACAGTCGCGCGACGTCAAGGACGGCAAGGCCGACAACATCACGCGCGAGCCCGAACAGGTGAAAGCGTTCCGTGACACCTGGAAGGACGGCATCCATTCGTACCTGACCTACCTGCGCGACCGCCTTTCGGTCGCACGCGAGCTGCTGACAGAGAGCGGCAGTATATTCGTGCAGATCGGGGATGAGAACGTGCACCGCGTCAGGGCGCTGATGGATGAGGTGTTTGGGGAAAATTTCTGTGCGTCCATCTTCGTGATGAAGACGACGGGTGCGGGCAGTCCGGCAATTTCTACCGACGTTTTGCCTTCGGTTGCGGACTATGTACTCTGGTACGCTAAGAACAAGGCGCTTGTTAAATATCGCCGGTCGTATTTTCGTCGTAAGCCATCAGATGATGGAAATTATCGCATGGCTCGGTTGGGGCATGTCGAGGATCGGCCTCTGACCAAAAGCGAGATGGATCGCGTTGACGACTTGTCAGCGGCAGTCCGCGTCTTCAGTCCGAATCCGCTCACGTCACAGACAGGTGCTCCGACTACAACGTTTGCGTATGAGTTGGCAGGGTCAATTTACGTTCCTGGGAAGGGCGGTTGGAAAACTAATCGGCAGGGTTTCGGCCGCCTACACAAAGCAAATCGGCTGATGGGGATTGGAAAGACACTGCGATACATCCGGTTTTTTGACGACTTTCCCAATCAAGGTCAAAACAACCTGTGGGACGATGCAAGGCAGAGTGGGTTTGGGACTGAAAAAGTCTACGTTGTTCAAACGACTCCCGCAGTAGTGGAGCGCTGCCTCCTCATGGCCACAGATCCCGGCGACCTCGTCCTTGATCCCACCTGCGGTTCGGGCACCACGGCGACTGTCGCTGAGCAATGGGGACGACGCTGGATCACCATCGATACGTCCCGCGTCGCGCTAGCCCTCGCCCGCACCCGGCTTATGTCGGCCCGTTATCCCTACTACCTGTTGGCCGACAGCAAGGAAGGACAGGCGCAGGAGGCCAAGCTGACGGGCAAAATCGCCTCCAGCACCCCGGTCTCCGGCGACATCCGCCAGGGCTTCGTCTACGAGCGCGCGCCGCACATCACGCCAACAATTCCCGCATCGACGACATCTGGGAGAAGTGGCAGGCCGTGCTGGAGCCGCTGCGAAAGAGGCTCAACAAGGCGCTGCAGACCAAATGGGAAGAGTGGGAAATCCCAAGGTATCCCGAAGACGAGTGGGACCCCAAATTGGTGAAGCAGCATTCTATCGCCATCGACCCGAATACCCCTCTGAAGTCCCGGCAGGCTGCTGTCGATAAACTCAACGCCGAATGGGACTGGGATTACACGCTGGACACCCTGCCTGAGCGTCCCGCTGAGGAATGGGGCGACGAGTGGTCAGAGGGCACGAGACTCCTCGAGCAGTGGTGGACCGCCCGCATTTCCCGCCAGAAGGAAATCGACGAGGCGATCGCCCAGGCCGCCGATGTCGAGCTGCTCTTCGATCGTCCCTTTGAAGACAAATCGCGGGTACGCGTCGCTGGACCGTTCACAGTTGAAAGCCTGTCACCCCACCGGGTCGCCACCAGCCGCGACGACAGTCTCTCCGACGATCTCGGTGCTGTTGAGGGCCGCCTGCAGCACAATCCCGCCAGCATGCCGGATGTCGATTTCGGCGCGATGGTGCTCGATCATCTGAGGTCGGCCGGCGTTCACCAGCAGGCGAAGTCCGACACGATCCGCTTTGCCTCCGTCGAACCATGGCCCGGCGAATACCTGGCCGCCATTGGGCTTTACACCGACGGCGACGACCGACAGCGGCGCGCCGGCATCGTCATCGGCCCCGAATTCGGCACGCTGACGCGCAGCCAGATCACGGCCGCAGCGCGCGAAGCGTCCGACGCGCGTTTCGACACGCTGATCGCCTGCGCCTTCAATTTCGAGGCCGGCGCCGCCGACCTCAACCGCCTTGGTCCGCTCGCCATTCTCAAGGCGCGCATGAACCCCGACCTGCACATGGCCGACGATCTGAAAAACACCGGGAAGGGCAATCTCTTCGTCGTTTTCGGCGAGCCAGACATTGACATTTCAGAGACCTATCGCGGCGAGATCGTCGTCAAGGTCAACGGCATCGATGTCTTCGACCCCTCGACCGGCGAGATCCGCAACGACGACGTCGACGGCATCGCCTGCTGGTTTATCGACACCGACTACAACGAAGAGAGCTTCTTCGTCCGCCACGCCTATTTCCTCGGCGCCAATGATCCCTACAAGTCGCTGAAGACGGCGCTACGCGCCGAGATTGACGAGGACGCTTGGACGACGCTCTACTCCGACACCTCCCGCCCTTTTCCGAAGCCGAAGACGGGCCGCATCGCGGTAAAGGTAATCAACCACTTTGGCGATGAAGTTCTGAAGGTTCTTGGGGTCTGACATGTCCCACATCAAAGGCCTCATAATCAACGAGCCATGCATCTCCCTCGTCCTAAACGGGCAGAAAATTTGGGAGATGCGAAAGACCCAGACCAGCATCCGTGGCCCAATCGCGCTAATCCGCAAAGGTTCCGGGCTGATTGTCGGAGTCGTGGATATTGTCGACTGCCTGCCGACGCTCGATGAATCGGAATACGCCCGTCACGAAAACAGCCACCACATACCGCCATCGCGCCAGCTAAGGGCGCGGCTGGACGGCTGGTCGGTGCCTTGGGTCTTCACCAATGTTCGCCAACTTCTGCAACCCGTCCCTTACCGACATCCGAACGGAGCCGTCATCTGGGTCAATCTGCAGCCGGCGATCGCAGACACGATCTCTCGCCAGCTCGGCGCAAACGCTCCGTCAGACTGGCAGGAAGGTCCAGAGGCCGCGCAGACCCCATCGTGTCAGCCTATGGACACGGCGTCCCAGTCGATGAGACGGGAAGAGCCCAAGACTACGGTCATTAGTCATCCAAAACCGGAACCGAAGACGTCACCGCCACCACACGCCTCTCGTCCTCCCGAAAGGCCCTCGACGACGATCTTCGTCTTTAGGCCTGAGCTGGCCCAGGCGTATGGTCGGCCGCATCGAGACGGTGGATTCGTCGTGTCCGCAGGCTCGACCGCGATGCGCCATGGCTCGCCGGCCGTGAAACGGGACTTGGCCGAAAGAGACAGCTTGGTGAGAAACGGAATCCTGGTGCCTGACAGCAATCCTGCCTTGTTCAGGTTTTCGAGGAATCATGTCTTTCGAAGCTCCAGCTGCGCTGCCGGGGTGATTCGCGATGGCAATGCCAGCGGCCCGTCGCTCTGGAAGGACGAACGGACCGGGAAGACACTGAAAGACTACGAAGCCGCCTGACGATGCGACTTGTCGGAAGATTATCGAAGGGGGAGCCGCAATGCCGACCATCCTGTCAGCTAACTTCCAGTCGGCGCTCGGCAAGCTCACCAATGAGGAGCGCAAGCAGACTGAGCTTACAGCGTTCCAGTTGATGTCGGACCCGAACCGGCCGGGCCTTCAATTCCATCGCATCGACAAGTCGCGCGACCCCAATTTCTGGTCCGTCCGCGTCAACCGTGATCTGCGCATCATCGTGCATAAGACCGGCGATAGCATCATGCTGGCGCATGTCGACCATCATGACGATGCCTACACATGGGCGGAACGGCGCGTCATCGACGAGCATCCGACCACCGGCGCGATCCAGATCCGAGAAGTGCGCGAACTTGTCGAAGAGATCATTGTCCGCACGTCCATCCAAGGCACCTTCCCGCTCGAGCCAACGTCGACCTCCCTGGAAAAACTGGCGCCCCCTATCTTCAACCTGTTAAGCGACGACGAGCTCATGTCGGTCGGCGTGCCCTTGGACTGGCTCGGCGATGTCCGTCGCGCCGACGAAGACGGTTTTCTCGCCCTGGCCCAGCATCTTCCGCAAGAAGCGCAGGAAGGGCTGCTAAACTATGCAGCGACAGGTATCCTTACCCCG